>CACKZG010000045.1 GCA_902604545.1 uncultured Pelagibacteraceae bacterium | reverse complement strand
GTTTATAAGCTATCTATTGTTAATTAATTTTATAACTTGCTTGTTTAATGAAAATTCCTCTTTGTAAGCCTTCTATAAGTAGTAACGAAATAAATTTAGTGACTAAAACATTAAAATCTAATTGGCTTACTCATGGTCCCTATAACTATAAATTTGAAGAATTATTTAATACAAAATTTAATACTAAATATTCTATTGCAATGAACTCATGTACAAGTGCATTAGAATGTGCAATTAAATCATTGGGTGTGAAAGGTGAAATTATTATTCCTAGCTTTACATGGGTCTCTACAGCTAATGCTGTTTTAAATTGTGGATCAAAACCGGTTTTTGCTGATGTGGATTTTAATACAAGAAATATTGATTTAAAAAATATAATTAAATCTGTAACAAAAAAAACTGTGGCAATAATAGTTGTTCATTTTGCTGGATTGCCTTGTGATATGAGTAAAATATCTAATTTCTGTAAAAAAAAAAAGATAAAAATCATAGAAGACAGTGCAGAAACATTAGGTGCTAAAGCTATCAATAATTATACTGGTACATTTGGTATAGGTTGTTTTTCATTTTTTCCAACTAAAAATATTACTACAACCGAAGGTGGGATGTTAACTACAAATGATAAAAAAGTTTATGATTATGTCAAAAAGCTTATTGCTCATGGTATAGACAAAAGTATTAAATCAAATTTCTGGCACAGAGAAGCTGTATTGCCAGGACATAACTTTAGAATGCCAAATCATTTAGCTGCGATGGGATATTTACAATTAAAAAAAATTAAAAAATTTAATAAGGCAAGAAACAAAATAGCAAATTTATATAATTCGAATTTATCAAAAATAACTAGCAAAATAAAAATACCTTACATACCAAAAGGATTTACCCACTCATTTCAGATGTACACTATAACAGTTGAGGCTAAAATCCGAAATAAATTACTTAATTATCTTAAAAGAAATGACATCGAAGCTTCTGCTCATTTTGACCCTCCATTACATTTACAAAAATATTTAAAAAAATTTAATAAGAAAAAATTAACTGTAACAGAAAAATTATCTAAACAAATTATAACTCTTCCAATATTTCCAGATATGACTAAAAAAGAAGTCACTTATGTAACGGACACTATAAGTCGATTTTACAAGGATAATAACTAATGAAAACAACTTTAATTACAGGTGGTTTAGGTTTTATAGGATCAAGCATTTGTGATTTATTATTACAAAAAAAATATACAAATAAATGTATCCTACTTGATAATTTTGGTGGATATATGAATCCAATAAAAGATAGTTTTATAGATTTTAGAAAACAAAGATTTCCTTCTCTAAAAAACATTATTATAGAGAGATGCGATACTAGCAATTATAAAGCGCTTTCTTCAATAATAAATAAATATAAGCCAAATTATATTTATCATACAGCAGCCTTGCCTCTAGCCAAAGTTTCAAATTTAAATAATGATGAAGCAAAAATTAGCTCAGTAGATTCTACAGTAAATATTATTGATGCAATAAACTTGCTTAAAAATTCGAACCAAAAATATCAATTTGATAGATTTGTCTATTTTTCATCAAGCATGGTTTATGGAGATTTTAAAAAGTCGACTGTAACTGAAGAGTCAGAAAAAAATCCTAAAGATGCATATGGGATTATGAAATTAGCAGGAGAAGTTGTTACAGAAGGGTTATGCAGATTACACAATATTCCCTATACTATAATTAGGCCATCTGCTGTTTATGGACCTAAAGATATGAATAGAAGAGTATCACAAATATTTATTGAAAATGCATTTAAAAAACAAAAGATATTTATTCAGGGCAAAAATGAAAAACTTGATTTTACATACATTAAAGATTTGGCTAATGGATCTATTCTAGCTGCAAGAAAAAAAAAGGGTATGAATCAAATTTTCAATATAACATGTGGAAAGGGTCAAAGTCTTTTCAGTTATGTATCTTATTTGAAATCTGAATTTCCTGAATTAACATACGTTATTAGAAAAAAAGACAAAACCAAACCATCAAGGGGTACACTTTCAATTAATAAGGCAAAAAAAATGTTGGGCTATAAACCTAAGTATAGTTTAAAGGATGGTATTAAAGAATATATTAAGTTTTTAAAAAAG
>CACKZG010000044.1 GCA_902604545.1 uncultured Pelagibacteraceae bacterium | reverse complement strand
AGATTGTTTTGAAACATCATTTAAAATCTTAAAATCAGGAATAACAAATAAGCTAATAAATGGTCCTATTTCAAAAAAATCATTCTTAAATAAAAAATTTTTAGGTATCACCGAATATTTAGCTAATAAAACTAAAGTAAATTATAATGTGATGCTTATTTACAACAAAAAATTATCTGTTAGCCCAATTACAACTCATTTACCCTTAAAATTGGTTGCCAAAAAAATAACCAAAAGAAAAATAATAAAAAATATAACTTTAATAGATAGTTTTTATAAAAAAAATTTTGGGTTTAATCCAAAAATAGCTGTAATAGGTTTAAATCCACATTGCGAAAGTATTGATAAATTTAATGAAGATGAGAAAATAATAAAACCAACTATTAAATATTTGTCTAATAAAAAAATTAATGTGAAAGGACCGTATTCGGCAGATACTGCTTTTATAAAAAAAAATAGAGAAAACATTGATATAATTGTTGGTATGTATCACGATCAAGTATTAACACCCATTAAAACTTTATTTGAATATGATGCAATTAATATAACTTTAGGATTACCTTTTATAAGAATTTCACCAGATCATGGTCCAAATCAGAAGATGCTTGGACAAAACAAATCAAATCCTCTAAGTTTAATTAGAGCGATTGAATTTTTGGATAAAAATTGATCAAAGCAAAAAAAAGTTTAGGTCAAAATTTTTTGATTGATAGAGATATTTTAGAAAAAATTACAAGCATAACAAACATCAAAAATAAAACTATTCTTGAAATTGGACCAGGCACAGGAAACCTAACATCATATATACTTAAGAAAAAACCAAAAAAAATGATTATAATTGAAAAAGATAATGTGCTTGCAACTAATCTTGAAAATAAATTTAATAATCAACTAACGATTATTAATGATGATGTTTTAAAAGTAGATGAAACAAGTCTTTTTGAAGAAACAGTTATAGTTTTTGGTAACTTGCCTTACAATATTTCAACAGAAATTCTGAGTAAATGGATAATAAATTTAAAAGAACATTTTTGGTTTGAATGCCTCATATTAATGTTTCAGAAAGAAGTCGCTGATAGAATAATTGCTGAATCAAACACTTCAAACTACGGAAGACTATCAATAATTTGTAATTGGAAACTAAAAATAAAAAAAATATGCGATATAAAACCAAGTGCATTTTTTCCAAAGCCAAAAATAGATAGTTCCTTACTAATTTTTTATCCTAAAAAAAGTTATGTTAAAATTAAAGATCCAAATAACCTAGAAAAAATTACTAGAATCTTTTTTAATCAAAGAAGAAAAATGTTAAAAAAGCCTTTTAATCAACTTTTTAATGGTAATCAAAAAGTGCTAGATAAACTTAAAATTGATTTAACAATGAGGCCACAAAATATAAATTTAGATACATATTACAAATTAGCTTGTGAATATGAGAATTTAAGAAGTTAGTTTATCAACATGACTTCTAATATAATTTAAATCATAATCTTTAGAGCCATTATTTATTACTGCATTAATTAAATTAGTTATTTTGTTATAACACTCATTTAAATCATTATTTATAACTACATAATCATAATTTATCCAATGCAATACGTCTCTTTCAAATTGTATCATTCTTTCTTCGGCCATTAATTTGTCACTCGCATGTCGTTTAGATAATCTCTCAAACAAAACTTCTTTACTAGGAGGAAGTATAAAAAAAGTAATCAATTTATAATCTAATTTTTTATTCTTAATTTGATCAGCTCCTTGCCAATCAATATCAAATAGGACATTTGTTCCTTTATTTAATTTGTCTATAACTGGTGTTCTTGTTGTGCCATAAAAATTTTTGAATACTTTTGCGTATTCAATAAACTCCTCATTTTTAATTAATCTTCTAAATTCTAACTCATCTACAAAAAAATAATCTACATTTTGATTTTCGTTAGGTCTTGGCTGTCTAGTAGTATGTGATATTGAGATTTCAAAATTATCTTTTTGAGATAACTTTTTAACGAGGGTAGTTTTTCCTGCTCCTGAAGGAGATGATAAAATTATCATTACCCCATCTTTGTCTGAGGGCATTATGTATTCTAGTTAGCTTTTCCTTCGATAAATTTAACTGCATCACCTACAGTTAAAATTTTCTCAGCTTCACTGTCTGAAATTTCAGATCCGAATTCTTC
>CACKZG010000043.1 GCA_902604545.1 uncultured Pelagibacteraceae bacterium | reverse complement strand
TTAAAGCAGATATGATAGTAATTATGAACATTGAAAAAATTATTTTTTTTCTTGATCTGCTCTTTTCTTCGATCTTAACTCTATTTAAAAGAATATTTATATCTGTAGTCTTGAAATCTTTATTTCTAGAAACTAAGTCTGTGTAGTTGTCATTACGATGATCTGTTGCTCTAGTTTGCGAATTTTTCATACGGTTATTTAAACAGTTATAGAAAAAAAAAACAAATTAATTTTTTAAATTTTTTTAAAATTGCTTTGTTTCAAAGGTTTAAAAAGTATTTCTGCTTGAAATTTTTGTTTTTCAATCTCCACAAATATTCCCAAATCATTTAATTCTGTATTTGATAATTTTGAATTTATATAACCAAATGAAATGTTCTTATTGTAGTTAAATGAATAATTACCTGATGTTGTTTTACCAATAATCTTATTGTTTAAATAAATTGGCTCTTCATGAAGTAGTAATGGATATCCTGGTTTACTATTCTTTAAACAAAGCATAATTAGTCTTTTATCTTGTTTTTTATCTTTAATTTTAAGTAATTTTTCTTTTCCAATAAAATTAAAAGGTTTTTTATAACTAATAACAAAATTTAATCCTGCCTGGTATTGGTTTTCTTCAGGTGAAATATCATGTCCCCAGTGCAAAAATCCACTTTCCATTCTCATTGTATCCATAGTATGAGCGCCACAATGAGAAATATTAAATTTTTTTCCACCATTTAATATAAGTTTATATAAATCTTTACCATAGAGATTTTCAACATATAGTTCAAAGCCAAGTTCACCTACAAAGGATAATCTTTGAGCCCAAACATTTAGAGATCCTAATTTTATATATTTACTAGTACCAAATTTAAAATTTTCATTAGTTAAATCTTCGTTTGTAATCTGCGATAATAAATCTCTACTTTTTGGTCCAAAAACACCTAAGCAAATTAAATCATCTGTAACATCTTTAAACTCAACATCTTGTGATAAATGTTTTAGTATATGTGCCTTGTCATGGGTTCTCACAACTGCTGAACTTATTATTCTAAAGTAATTTTTATCAAGGCACACAACTGTTAGATCAGTTTCAATTCCAGCATTTTTATTAAGCATTTGGGTGTAGGTACATTTTCCAATTTCATTTTTTATATTAGCAGTACATAACCTTTGAAGTTCTTCATAAGCCTTTTCACCTTTAATTTCATATTTTGAAAATGGTGAAAGCTCAAACAAACCAACATTTTCAACTGTATTTTTACTTTCTTGTTCGACAGATGGATACCAATTTTGATAATTGAAGCTGTATTCATAATTTGGCTTTGTTTCTCCTTGTGCATACCACATTGGTCTTTCAAATTCTCCTGATTGACCAAAGCAAGCTCCAGCTTTTTTCAATTCTTCATGATATGGCAGCAATCTCTGATTCCTCGATGTTTTGTGCTGTTTATAAGGCCAATGCATACCGTAAAGATCACCCAATGTTTCTCTAACTCTATTCATTATAAATTTTTTATTTGAATGAAATTTTTGAAATCTTTTTATATCTAATGAAAATAAATCTTCATTCATATAACCATTAATCATCCATTCGGCTGTCACTCTACCTGCTCCTCCTGAACTTGCAATTCCAATACTGTTAAACCCACAACAAGTAAATAAATTTTTAACCTCTAGAGTTTCACCCAATAAATATTGTGTATCTGGAGTGAAAGATTCTGGTCCTGAAAAAAATTTTCTTATACCTGTATTTTCTAACACTGGAAGTCTTTTAAAAGATTTTTCTAAATAAGGTTCGAAATGATCAAAATCGTCAGGAAATTCTCCAAAAGAAAAATCATTTGGAACAATTCCTTTATCTTTAAATGCATTTTTTGCATCTGGCTCAAAAATACCAACAAGCATTTTTCCAGCATCCTCTTTTAAATAAAGACAATCATTATAATCTCTCAAAACAGGAAGATTTTTTGGAAGACCTTTAATCGGTTCAGTAATTATATAAAAATGTTCATTAGGGTATAATGGAATACTTACACCTATGTCTTCACCAATTTGTCTAGACCACATTCCTGTGGCAAGCACAACATATTCACATTCTATTTTAGCATTTTTGGTTTCAACTCCAGTTATTCTACCGTTTTTAACTAATATTTTTGTAACTGTTGTTTTTTCAAAAATTTTAACACCCTCCATTTTTGCACCTTTTGCCAAAACATTAGTCACACCTACAGGGTCAGCTTGACCATCTTCAGGCATAAATACACCACCTACAATATCTTGATGATTTATCACAGGATACAATTCTTTAACTTTTTGATTATTTAAAACTTCAACGTTAACATCAAATAGTTGTGCTGACGTTGCTTGTCTTAACAATTCTTGAAGTCTCTCTTTAGAGCTTGCAACTGTAATTGCGCCATTTTGCTTTAAACCTGTTGAAAGTTCAGTCTTTTTTTCAAGTTCTTTGTAAAGGTTTAAAGAATATTTTCTAAGTTTTGTTATGGTTGAAGTTGAACCAAGTTGTCCAACTAAACCTGCTGCATGCCAAGTAGTACCTGAGGTTAAAAGGTCTCTTTCTAACAAAATTGTATCCTTCCAACCAAATTTAGCTAAATGATAAGCAACTGAGCAACCCGCAACACCT
>CACKZG010000042.1 GCA_902604545.1 uncultured Pelagibacteraceae bacterium | reverse complement strand
ACTTGATTGCACAAAAAAATAAAAAGTATTATAAATCAACAGTAATTTAATGGCGGGGTAGCTCAGTTGGTTAGAGCGCAGGACTCATAAGCCTGAGGTCAGTGGTTCGATCCCACTTCCCGCTACCATTCTAGACGATTGATATTATTTCGATTCAATAGTGCTCCAATGACATTCGTTCCTGACAAAGATTCTTTAATTTTTCAGCAAATAGCCTCTAAGTTCAGGATTTGTTAATGTTGAATTGTGAAAAAAACTTCTTTAAAAATTTTAAATCAAAAATTAAATGAATGACAGATGTTATATAAATTGTTATTAAATTATTATGGGATTTTTAGAATCAATTAAAGCATGTTTAAGCAAGTATGCTCAATTCAATGGTAGAGCTTCTAGACCTGAATTTTGGTATTTTTTTTTAGCTCTTTTTATTTATTTTATGGTTGCAGGTTTTCTTTTAGGTATAGCTGGAGTTTCGGATGAAGTATTTGATTTAGCAACCTTAGTTCTTCTAATTCCAATATTTATACCAGCTATCTCAGTTTCTGCTAGACGTTTACACGACATTAACCAATCTGGATGGATGCAATGCATTTTTATCCCTGGTTTTGTTGCAGATGAATTTTTAGGAACTGGCTATGTGATTTATGTTCTTACATTAGCTTTGTATGTATTTTGGTTTTCTCAAGCTGGGAAAAAAGGTAAAAATAGATTTGGTGCCCAACCAAGAAAATAAATAATAATTGAAACCTTATCCAACTAGATATTTAATTCAAAATTTTATTTAGCTTTGATAAATTCATAGTTTGATTAAGAGGTAATTTACTTTTACTATTAGCCTTAATCTTTATAATATTTTTATTAAATTTTTTTGCAAATTGGAAAACTGATTGTGATTTACCACCAACATTAATAATACCTTTTTTTTTAATTATTTTGGGTAAAATTTTAATTAAATCTTCATGATACATGAAGTTAGATTTTAAATTTGTAAAAGCTTTTTTATAAGGAAAAGGCTTTTCAGTCATAGTTATTCTTAATATTAAAGAATTTTTATACATTGCAACTGCACACTCACCTCCTAATTTTGATAGCCCATAATTATTAAATGGTTTTACAGAATCTTTTTCTGAATAATTCCCTTTTACACCCTCGTAAACATAACCAGTTGAAAAGTATATCAATTTGATATCATTTTTTTTACATACTTTAGTTATGTTGGCTGTTCCAATAATATTCAGATCAATACTTTTAGAGATATTCTTTTCATGAATATCCATTGGCCTTGATAATCCCGCACAGTGCATAATTATTTTGGGTTTTATTTTTTTAACTATTTTTTCAATAGATGAAATACTTAAAATATTACATTGTTTCTTTGACGCGTAAAATAATTCAAGAGATTTGTTTTTTTGCTTTAAAATCTTAGAAAATCGACCATCACCTCCTGTAACTAAAATTTTTTTTTTCATTCAATTATATCTTTTTAAATTGTTTCAGTGTCATAGCCTTATTATCTTTTTTTGAAACAATTATTTTTTTGAGAGGCCATTTAATATTTAGTTCTTTGTCATTAAATTTAATTACTTTTTCACTCGTGGAATCACGATATTGAGTGCAGCTGTAAATAATATAATTTTCATTTTCAAGTGCTTGAAAACCGTGTGCAAATCCTGGTGGAATGTAAACTGATTTTGAATTTTTTTCACTAAGAGTACATTGAAAATATTTGCCAAATGTTTTAGAGTTTTTTCTAAGATCTACAGCAACATCAAAAATTTTACCTTTTATAACTGAAACAAATTTACCTTGTGATTTTTTTTTTTGTAAATGCAATCCCCTAATTACGTTTTTTTTTGAAAAAGACATGACTAGAAAAGGAAATTTTGTATTAATTTTTTCTTCTCTTATTAGTTCTTTAAAATAACCTCTTTTGTCTTTGAAAGATTTATTTTGAATTATAAATAAATCTTTAAATTTAGTTTTTTTCATAATTTAAGTGATTATTTTTTTAAGATAGTTTGAATATTGACAGTTTCCATAAAATTTAATCGAAGCTATTATTTCTTTTTTTGATATCCAATTATTTTTTAAAGAAATTTCTTCAAGACAAGCTATTTTAAACCCTTGTTGATTTTCGATAGCTGATACAAAATTGCTTGTTTTATAAAAATCTTCTATTGATCCAGTATCCAGCCAAGCACCACCTCTACCAATAAATTCAGCAGATAAATTGTTTCTTATTTTGTATTTATTTAATAAATCAGTAATTTCAAGCTCGTTTCTTATGGAGGGCTTTAGTTGTTTTGAATACTTAACAACATTTTTATCAAAAAAATAAAGTCCTGTAATAGCTAAATCGGAAACAAATTTTTTTGGTTTTTCTTTAATCGCCAAAATTTTATTTTTTTTAATTTTCGCTACACCAAACTTTTCAGGATCTAAAACTTTATGAAGAATTACTTTAGCTCCTTTGTTTATTTTAATACATTTGTTGAGCATTTTTGATAATGATTGACCATAAAAAAAATTATCACCTAAAATCATAGCTACACTTTGTTTTTTTATAAAATGTTCTCCCAAAATAAAAGCATCGGGAAGTCCTCGTGGTTTATCTTGTTCAATGTAAGTAATTTTTATTCCTAATTTTTTTCCATTAGGTATGATTTTTTTATATTGATCTAATTGACCCTTGTTAACAATAATCAAAACATCTTTTATCTTAGCAAGCATTAATATTGAAAGTGGATAAAAAATCAGAGGTTTATCATATATTGGCAATAATTGTTTGTTAACTGCTTTTGTGAGAGGACTCATTCTCGTTCCCATTCCTCCAGCTAAAATAATT
>CACKZG010000041.1 GCA_902604545.1 uncultured Pelagibacteraceae bacterium | reverse complement strand
AAGAATTAGACGTTCTACCTTGCAGTAAAGAAGATTTAATTACAAATTCTGATGTTCTTTCAATACATGTTCAAGGAGGTGAAAGATACAAAGACTGCATTACTTTAAAAGAATTAGATAAAATGAAAAAAACAGCTTTTTTGGTAAACACATCTCGTGGACCTATTGTAAATGAGGATGATTTAATTATTGCTTTATCAACCAATGTAATTGCTGGTGCAGGAATTGATGTATATGAAAAAGAGCCTTTACCAGAAAACAATAAGCTTAGATTTTTACCAAATGCATTGCTTACTCCACATATTGGTTATGTAACAGCTGAAAATTATAGTATTTTTTATAATCAAATGATTGAAGGATTAGAAGCTTGTGTAAATGGAAAGCCTATCAGAGTCCTAGAGTAAAAAATGGAGCTACCTGTTGTTAATCATGAAGATTACTTTGCTAAAATTGGTGATGATCATAAATTTCCAATTAATAAATTTGGAGAATTAGCAAACTATTTAACCCAAAATAAAATAGTAAAAAAATTTCACAAACCTTTAGCTTGTTCATTTGAAACATTAAGCTATGCACATTCAAAAAATTATATTTTAGATATTCAAAATAAAACTTTAAGCAAAGAGGGAGTAAAAAAAATTGGTTTTCCACTTGTAGATAGTGTAGTGCAAAGATCTTTAGTTGCTACAGGTGGAACTGTGCTAGCATCAAAACTTGCAATAAATTATGGTATTTCATGTAATACTGCGGGTGGCAGTCACCATGCGAGCTTTTATGGAGGTGCAGGTTATTGTGTATTTAATGATGTTGCAGTTGCTTCGCACTATTTACTTAATAGAGGTCTAGCTAATAAAATCTTAATCGTTGATTTAGATGTCCATCAAGGAAATGGAAATTCAGAAATTTTTAAAGATAATAGAAACGTTTTTACGTTTAGCATGCATTCAAAAACCAATTATCCAGCAAAAAAATCAAATAGTAATTTAGATGTAGAGCTTGAGGATAACTTAGAGGATGATGCTTATATAAAGACTCTCAAACATTATTTAAAAGAGCTAAATCAAGAAAATTTTGATTTTGTTTTTTATATTGCTGGCGTAGATATTCATTTTAATGACCGATTAGGAAAATTAAAAATCTCTGACGAGGGCATTCAATTAAGAGATGAACTTGTGGTAGAAAACTTTTTTTCAAGACGAATACCATTTTGTGGGGTTTTGGGCGGTGGTTACAACAAGGATTTCAATAAACTTGTTGAATTACATTCAATGTTACATCTATCTTGTGCTAAATATATAAGTTCATGACAAAAAAAATAAATCTAAATTTAACTGCTGAGCAAAAATTAATTTTATTCGAGGAAGGTACTGAGCTTGCAGGTTCTAGTGAACTTAATCATGAAAAAAGAGAAGGAAGTTTTCATTGTGCAAACTGTGGTGAAAAATTATTTGATTCAAAAACAAAATATGAGAGTGGTTCTGGTTGGCCCTCTTTTTATGACTCACTTCCAGAAGTGTTTGAAACAAAAACAGATCACCATTTAGGTTATGCAAGAACCGAATATCATTGTAAAAAATGTGGAGGCCATCATGGCCATATATTTGATGATGGGCCCAAACCTACAGGAAAGCGATTTTGCAATAATGGAGTATGTTTAGTCTTTAAACCCAAGAGCTAAATATAATGTTTGAAAATATCAATATTAAGAAAGTTAAAGAAGAGCTTAGATACCACTCAAACAATTACAAAGAAAATTTCGCTAAAATTGAAAAGTTTATAGAAGCTGAAATACAAGAAATATTAAATTTCAAAAAAAGCAATAAATCCATAATTCCAGAAATTAGTATTAACGAGATAGATCAAAACAAAACAAACGTAATAGATGATATAAAAAAAAGAGGGTGTGTAATAATCCGAGATGTTTTTGAAGACAAATTTGTTGAAAATTTAAATTTTGAATTAGAGAAGTATATTGATGAAAATAATTATTACGATGATCAGAAAAAGAAAGCTGATCTAGATAAATATTTTAGTGATCTTAAATCAGGTAAACCCCAAATATACGGTCTTTATTGGTCTAAAGCGCAAATAGAAATAAGACACTCAGAGCAAATGGCTAAAGTAAAAAAATGGCTTAATAATCTTTGGTTATTTGAAAACTCTGAATATAAAGTTTTTGATCCAAATAAAGAATTATCTTATGCAGATAGAGTAAGAAGAAGAGAGCCAGGTGATGATACTTTAGGACTTTCTCCTCATTGCGATGCTGGATCTATTGAAAGATGGACTGACAGTCATTATCAAAAAATTTATAGAGATATTTTTTCTGACAACTTTGAAAAATACAATCCATTTGAAGCAAAGTATAGGGATAAAACAATAGAGTTCGAATCACCTGCAGTTGCACATGTATTCAGAACATTTCAAGGTTGGACAGCTTTAACAGAACAAGGTCCTAACGATGGAACTTTACAGTTAATACCTATTGCTAAAGGAATTGCTTATATTTTAACCAGAGCATTGCTAGATGATGTTGAAGAAAATGAATTGTGTGGATCAAAACTTGGCAGAGCTTTATCTGTAAATAAAGATTATCACTCATTACTTTTAAAAGGTTTAGTTTCTATTCCAAAAATGAAACCGGGTGATACTGTTTGGTGGCATCCAGACGTCATCCATGCTGTTGAAGACAAACATTCAGGAAAAAATTATTCTAATGTTATTTATGTAGGAGCAACACCTTATTGTAAAAAAAATCTTGATTATACAATAAAACAATCAAAAAAATTT
Source organism: uncultured Pelagibacteraceae bacterium (assembly GCA_902604545.1). Lineage (GTDB taxonomy): Bacteria > Pseudomonadota > Alphaproteobacteria > Pelagibacterales > Pelagibacteraceae > Pelagibacter. The sequence goes on along the minus strand of CACKZG010000041.1, from coordinate 285 downwards.
CTAGAAGGTAAAAGCCCACCAGATTTTTCTGCTGAAGATTATGAAATAAATTATAAAGGAAGAGTTAAGTTAGACGATTTAAGTTTGTTAGCCAAGAAACAGTTAGCTTTAGAGGAATGGAGTTAATTATTTAAAAGATCCTGAAGTTTATTTTCTTTTTCTAAAGCTCTAACTTCATCATAACCACCAATATGTTGGTCATCAAAAAAAATTTGTGGAATAGTTCTTTTACCATTAGCTTTTTTAATCATTTCCTCGATTGCACCATCTACTTTTGAAATATCA
>CACKZG010000040.1 GCA_902604545.1 uncultured Pelagibacteraceae bacterium | reverse complement strand
AAAAAATTTTTTATTATCAATTAATGAATGCTTCAATATTTCTCCATATCCACAAATTATCTCTCTTTTTGATAAAGATTTAAGAAATTGAATATCTGAGAGAACCAATGATGGTTGATAAAAACTTCCTATTAAATTTTTACCAAACTTAGAATTAACTCCAGTTTTTCCACCTATTGATGAATCAACTTGAGCTAAAAGAGTTGTTGGAATATTTGCAAACTTTAGGCCTCTTTTGAAAAGACTAGCCGCAAAACCACTTACATCGCCTGTAATTCCTCCTCCTAAAGAAATTAAAATATCATTTCTTGAAAAGTTTTTATTTAACAAAACTTCTAGAATTTTATTAACGCTAGTAATTTTTTTATTTTTTTCACTAGCATTAAAAAATAACACAAAAATACTTTTATTTTTTAAAGATCTTTTAATATTAGAGACAAATTTTTTTGGAACATTTTTATCAACAACAATTAAACATTTGTCAAAATTAATTGAATTTAATTTAAAAATTTTTGATACACTCGAGGTTAAATTTGATCCAATAATTATTGGATAGTTTTCGGTTTTAGTTACTATACTTAATCTAGTTTGTTTCATAAATTTCTACAATTTTATTTACTATTTCACTTTTATTAAGATTATCACACTTTATCTCATATAAAGCTTTAGAATAAATGTTGGACCGTTTCTTAATTAAATCAATTAACTCAGTATCTGTTGCGTTAATTGCTAATGGTCTTTTTCTACTATTTTTAATTCTATTTAACAATGTTTTATCATCCCAATTTAGCCAAAAAGATAAATGATTTTTTAAAATTTCTTTTCTAATATTATTGTTTGTAAAAGCTCCCCCACCAAGTGAAATCACAGTAGAGCTTAATTTAAGTTTTTTTAAAGTTGTTTGTTCTTCAATTTTTCTAAAATAATTCTCACCATTAACTTCAAAGATTTTTTTGATTGAAATGTTTAAATTTTTTTCAATTTCTTTATCGATATCGACAAAATTTAATTTTAATTTCTTAGCTACTAAAGATCCAATAGAGCTCTTACCAGAACCCATCATTCCCAAAAAAACTAGATTTTCTTTTGATTTCATAAGTTTCTTTATTGAAAAAACATAAATATGTCTTAATTTGAAATTATCTAAAAGTATATGCAATTCATTAAAAATACAAGTTCAGGCAAAGCAAGTATCATAGGACTTGTGATTAAATCTATAATCGGATTAGGGGTTATTTTAGGTATTATTTTTTTTCTAAGTACAATTGATTTTCCTGCACCTAAAAAAGAAATTGAAAAAATTATTCCAAATGAAAATTTTAAAATTGTTAAATAAGAAAACTATTTTAATAAAATTAGTTAGTCTTATTTTTTTTACACCTGTATTTGCAGAAGAGAAACCAATTGATATTTGGAATATAGAAAAAAAAGATAATCAGGGTATTTTAGAAACAAATATTTCAAGTAATAATACTGTAAGTACTACGCCGAATAGTGTTTACGATTTACAATCAAATAAACAAACGAATACAATTAAGCTTGATAAAGAATTTTCATCAAAAGAAATTAAAATTGTTGGATTATATGATCCTAGCGAATACGGCCTGAGTATGGATATGTGGTCAAATTCTGATGGAACTAAATTAAAAAATTTATTTCAGAATATTAATAAGTTTAATCTTTCGGAGGATGCATCTGATATAATGCATATATCTTTATTAACTAATGCTTATTCCCCAACCCGAAATATTACTGAGCAAGAATTTATGAGCTTTAAATCTGATTGGTTAATAAAAGATGCAAACTTAGAATTAATAGAGGAGTATTTAATTAAAAATCAAATAATAAATTTGCATCCAAATTTAGCAAGATATTTGGTAGATACTTATTTATCAGAGTCAAACGTAAAAAAATCATGTGAGATTTTTTCTAAAAATTCTCAACCCATTCAAGATGAATATCTATCAAAATTTAATTTATATTGTTTAATCAATTATGGAAAAAATGAAGAAGCACAACTAATCTTAGATTTAAAAAAAGAGTTAGGTTTCGAAAATAGTTATTACGAAAACAAAATAAATTATTTATTTGGATATTTAGATGAGGCAGATAAAGAAATATCAACAAATTCAATTTTAGATTTTCATTTAGCTCATAGAACTAACTCTGAGTTTTCTTATGAACCAAGTGAAGATACACCTAAAATAATTTGGAAATATCTTTCGGCCGCTAATTTACTATTCAAAATTCAAGATATAGAGATTACCGATGTAGAAAAAATTTCTACAATAGAAAAAGCTGTTAATGATAAAAATTATTCTGAGGAGGAGTTATTCGAATTTTATAAAAAATTTCAATTTAATATTAACCAATTTTTAAACGCAAAAGAGGCATATAAATCTCTATCTTCTATAGAGGGACGCGCTCTTTTATATCAAAGAACTCTTTTAACAGAAGAACCAAAAATTAAGTTAGAATTTATCAAGATATTGAAGGATTTATTTATATCTGATGATATTGGTGATGCCTTTGATTTGGAGTTAAAAAAATTTTTAAGTGAAATTAATGTTGAGGATGTGCCTTCAAATTATACAACATTTTATAATAGCAATCTAAATAAGAAAGAGACGGCAGATAAAAAGATTAAATATAATAGTAAAATTTTACATCAATCAAAACTTATAAATTATTTTAATGGGGACTATGCAAAATCTAAAATTGAAGAGGATCTAGATAAATTTTTAAAGAAAATTAAAAAAGATAAAAAATATTTTTTATCAAAAAAAGATATAATTTTTCTAGAGGCACTTAAATCTGATGGAGTTAAAATTTCAAAAAAATATGATGGTCTTTATGAGGTAAAGAAATCAGAAATGCCTGCCGATATTCAAACAATGATAGATAATAATGAGATTGGTGCTGCATTGTTGAGAATAATTGAGGTAATTGGACCTGACAAAATTGAAAATATTGATGAAGATACAGTTTATTTTATTATTAATACTTTAAATCAATTAAATGTTGATTTAATTAGAAATAAACTATTGCTAAAAGTTCTTCCTTTAAAAGTATAAAAATTATAATAAAATCAAGTTATGGCTATCAGAACTATAATAACAGAACCTGATGAATTACTTAGACAAATTTCTAAACCAGTCAATGGCGTAGGAAAAGAAGAACAAAAGTTGATGGATGATATGCTAGAGACAATGTATGACGCGA
>CACKZG010000039.1 GCA_902604545.1 uncultured Pelagibacteraceae bacterium | reverse complement strand
AAAGGTCATACAGAACACAATCCCAAGTGTATGTTGGATTTTGGAGGTAAAACATTACTTCAAAGACAGTTGTCTTCATATAAAGATAACGGAATTGAAGATATATCACTGATACGAGGATACAAAAAAAATAAGATTAAATACAAAGGTATAAAATATTTTGATAATAATGATTATAAAGATAACAATATTTTAAACTCAATTTTTTATGGTGAAGAAGTTATTAATGGAAATATAATTATTTCATACTCTGATATTTTATTTGAACCTTTTGTAGTAAAAAGAGCATTAGAGAGTGATCATGATATTTCTGTGATTGTTGATATAGATTGGCGAGATTATTATATAGATAGAAAAGATCACCCATTATCAGAAGCAGAAAACGTAATTTTTAATTCCAATAATGAGGTAGTCAAAATTGGAAAAATTGCCTCTGACAAAGAGGAAGTCCATGGTGAATTTATAGGTATGATTAAACTTAATCATAGAGGATGCGAAATATTTAAACAAAATTTTCATCGAGTTAAAAAACATTTTTGGAATAAACCTTTCCAAAGAGCAAAAATTTTTCAAAAGGCTTATTTAACCGATATGATCCAGGAACTTGTCGATATTGGTATTAAAGTTCACTGCGTAATCATAGAAAGAGGCTGGAAAGAAATTGATACTGTAGAAGATTATAGAAAAGCCTTGATTGATTTTAAAAGATAATTTCATAAAAATTTAACAAAAATCTCCTTTTAATCCGCTTATTTGTGTATATATAATTAACTTGTATGCGAACATAATTAACTATATAGGATATCAAATATGATAAAAAAAATAATATTTTCAATTTTAATAACATTATTAACTTTCTCTATTCAAGCAGATGAAAAAACTTATAAAATGGTTTTTGTACCTGCCAGTGAAAAAGGTGATGAAAGCGACTATAAAACATTAATTTCAATTACTGAGAGTCTTACTGCTTTTAATATAGAAACAATAAAAGTGACTGATTATAACGCAGCTGTTGAAGCTATGAGAGCTGGTAGAGCTCATATAGCTTGGTATGGAGGCAAAACTTATGTTAAGGCTGCTGAGATAGCTGGAGCCGAAGCATTTGCTGCAGGGGTTAGGCCTGGGGAAAAAGATGCGGGTTATTATACATATTTTGTTGTTAAACAAGACAGTGAATTAAAAAAATTTTCTGATGTTAAAGGAAAAATTTTATCCTTAAATACTATTGGTTCGACCAGCGGTGATTTAATTCCACAAGTAGAATTAAGTAAGATTAATCTTTCTATAAAGAATAAAGATCATTTTGAAAATGTTTTTTATGCTGGTAGTCATGACGCTTGCTTACTTGCTGTAATAAATAATCAATCTGATGTCTGCGGAATGAGTTCTAGAAATTATGAAGCAAGATTAGCAGATGGAACTTTTAAAGAAGAAGATGTTAGGATTATACATAAGTCAGATAGAGTTCCACCACCACCGTTGGCTTATTCAAAAATGATACCAAAAGAAGACAGAGATAAAATAAAAAAGGCTGTTTTAGACGCTCATAACCATGGAGAGATAGGTGGTTATGGTGGAAAAATGTCTCATTATATGGAAGTTAAAGATTCAGATTATAATGTTTTAAGAGAAGTTATTGAACTATTAAATAAAAATAAAAGTTAAATTACCAAAGGACTATCATGCTCGAAATACAAAATCTTAAAAAAACTTTTGAGAATGGTAGTCCTGCATTAAAAGGAGTGGATTTAAAAATTAAAAAAGGGGAATTTGTAAGTATTTTAGGACCTAGTGGCTCTGGTAAAACAACTTTACTTAGAACAATTAATGGTCTTGAAAATTCAAGTGGAGGAGAAATTTACTTTGATAATAAAAAAATAGATAATAGTAATATTTCAGAAGTTCAAAAAAAAACTGGAATGATTTTTCAAGAGTTTAACTTGGTAAATAATCTTTCTGCAATAAATAATGTTTTAACTGGTCTTTTAAATTCAAGCAATAAATTTTTATCCCTTTTTTATTTGTTTTCAAAAAAACAAAAAATAGAAGCATTGAAATCATTGGAGACTGTTGGTTTACTTGAAAAATCTTACAGTAGATCTGATGAATTATCCGGAGGACAAAGGCAAAGAGTAGGTATAGCAAGAGCAATCATCAAAAAACCATTGTTATTATTAGCTGATGAACCTGTTGCAAGTCTGGATCCTAAATCTTCCAATTTAATCTTATCTTTATTAAAACAAATAAATCAAGAATTTGGTACAACTATTTTATGTAATCTTCACCAAGTAGATTTGGCAAAAAAATATTCAGATAGAGTAATTGGTCTCATTGATGGAAAAATTACATTTGATGAAAAATCAATTAATATTAACGAAGCATACCTGAAGAAAATATATAGTTAAAATTATGAATAAGAATATTTTAGAATTAAAAGTAAATAATAAAGATAAAAATTTTGAAAAATATTTAAGACCCCAATGGTCATGGAAAACCTTAATTTTCATAGTTTTATTTAGTTCTGCTTTAGTATTTGTCGTAAAAGATCTGGAGATAGATTTTATAAAGTTAGTATCAGACTCCTCAAAATATTTTGGTGACATTTTATCAAGAATGTTACCCCCTGATTTTAGTAATTTAAGTGAATTAATTTATGCAATGTTTGAAACTATTGAAATAGCTTTTCTAGGTACTTTTATTGCTATTGTTTTATCAATTCCACTCGGATTATTTTCAGCAAGAAATTTAGCCCCTAATTATTTTGTTTATCTTGTTTGCAAAACTATAGTTATATTCTTTAGAGCTATTCCAGAATTTATTATTGCTATGATTTTAGTTATTGCTATTGGATTTGGTGCGATGCCAGGTGTACTTGCTTTAGGTTTGCATACAATGGGTTTCTTAGCAAAATTTTATGCAGAAGATATTGAGCATATAAATAAAGGACCAATAGATGCTCTTAAATCATCTGGAGCAACTAAAAGTCAAATTATTTCATTTGGTGTTATACCTCAAATTCTACCTTCTTTTGTTGCTAACAATTTGTACATTTTAGATCGAAATGTAAGAATGGCTACAATGTTGGGTATCGTTGGTGCTGGTGGAATAGGCTATGAACTCCAATCATCATTTAGAATGTTTGAATACGAGAGAGTGTCAGCAATTATAATACTCATTTTTGTAACAATTTTTTTAATCGATCATTTTTCTGCTTTTATTCGATCTAAAATAAAATAATATAATTGGATGAATTTCTCATCCGGATATATTTATCTTTCTTTAGCGATAAT
>CACKZG010000038.1 GCA_902604545.1 uncultured Pelagibacteraceae bacterium | reverse complement strand
GTTTTGGAGTTTTGAAATCAGGTTGACCTAGACCTAAGTGAATCATCGGTTTACCTTGAGCTTCAAGTTTTTTTGCTTCAGCTAAAACAGAAAAAGCACTTTCAGTTCCAAGCCTATTTAATGATTTTGCAAGTTCCATAATAAATTTAAATTTAAAGACGCCAAATTAAACGAAAATTAGTTTTTTGTCTATTTAGTTTAAAAATTTAATTTATCAAATAAATGCTAAAAATTGTTATCTTTTAGTCTCTATATATTATTTTTGACGCATCAAGATCTTTAACAGACTTACAGCCCATCAAAATCATATTTCTTCTAATTTCTTTTTGCATGTTTTCTAAAAGTCTTTCAACACCTTTTTGTCCACCAGCACCTAAGCTAAAAAGGAATGCTTTTCCAAAACTACATGCTGTTGCTCCTGCGGCTAAAGCTTTAAGAACATGAGTTCCTCTTCTAACACCACCATCAAGAATAATTTCTAATTTATCACCAACTGCATCTGAAATTGCTTTAACTTGATCAAATGGAGATCTTGATCCATCAAGTTGTCTTCCGCCATGATTTGAAATCATAATTGCTGTACAACCAATGTCTATTGCTCTTTTAGCATCTTCTACCGACATAACTCCTTTAAGTGCCATTGGTTTGTTCCATTTTTTAATACAATATTCTGCATCTTTCCAATTCATTGCTGGATCATATTGTTCATTAATATAATCCATAACTGATTTTGCAATATTGGTACCTTTATCCGTTTTATTTTTAATGTTTGCTAATTCAAATTTTTTATTTGTAAAATATTTAAAAACCCATCCTGGTCTCATTGCAAAACTCAATAAACTATCTAAAGTAAATTTAGGTGGTGTAGTAAATCCAGTTCTATGATCTCTTTCTCTATTTCCAGCAACTAGTGTATCAACTGTAATACACATTCCATCAAAATTAGCTCTACTGCATCTTTCAATCAAATCATCGGTAATTGATTTATCTTTATGAATATAAAGTTGAAAAAGTTTTGGTCCACTAGAAACATTTGCAACCTCTTCAATTGAAAAAGATGCCATTGTGGACATGCTATAAATTGTATCAAATTTTTCAGCTGCTCTAGCAGAAGCTTTATCACCCTCAGGGTCATACAAACTTTGCATTGCCGTTGGAGATAAAAATAATGGCATACTAATTTTTCTTCCAAAAACAGTTGTGGATAAATCTGGCTCTCCAACACTATTCAAAATATTTGGAACTAGATCACAATCATTAAATGCATCAGTATTTCTATTTAAAGTAACTTCGTCATCTGCACCTCCATCAATATAGTGGAATATTGGAGCTGGTAATTTTTTTTTAGCTAATTTTCTAAAATCATCAAAATTATAACAATCATTGATATTCATGGTGTCGATTATTAGAAGTTTTTAAGATAATTAAACATATAACTATTTGCCCCAGGATTCTTGTCTCCTAAACTAGCATTAGATACATGATTATAAGATATTCCTAAACTAGAACTTTTTGAAAGCTCATAAGATAGTTGCACTTCAGATTTAAATTCAAGTACATGACCTAAATCTTTACCGTCACCTTTATGATAAAGTCCAGGTGCAAAACTTGGCGTAAAAGTTAAAGCTCCCATATCTACGTTCCACTCAAATCCAGTATAAACATACACTGCAGAATTTTCTGTTATAAATCCTCCAGTTATTGGAGAAATATTTCCAATAAAAGTGTTTCTTTCCAAAGTTTCATTTTGATGTTGAAAACCTACTAAGAGTGCTGACTGTTTGTCATCACTGAAATCAAAATTTCCTGTAAAAAAATTATATTGATGAGAGCTATTTTCTACAGCTAAAAGCTTAGTGCAAAAAAATAATGTAAAAAAAAATATATTTAATTTTTTTAAATTCATAACTCTTAATAACAGATTAATTATGTTTTTTTTTAAGTTTTTTAAAGATTATTGCACCACCTAAAAGGAAGATCAATAGAGGCATAAACCAAAGAATATAGGTGTTTTTATTTAATTTAGGATCATACAATATCCATTCCCCATACTTATTTTTAAAATATTCATAAATTTCAGCATCAGTTAATCCTTCATCAATTTTTCTATCAACTAAAATTTTCAAGCTATTTGCAAACTCTGAGTCAGAATCATAAATTGACTGACCTTGACAAACTAAACAACGTAGGTTTTTAGTTATATTATTTCTCTTATCTAGTTCGTCAGCTTTAAGCGCACTAGATGTATAAAATATAATAACAATTAAAAAAAATCTTAAAATTTTCATTTTATCAATAAATTAATATCATTAACTAATTCTTGGTTAAGAGGCCCAATATATTTTTTAATAATTTCATTATTATAAATTAAAAATGATTCGGGAACCCCATAAGCTCCCCACTCAATTGCAATTGTACCATCTAAATCAATAAAGATTTCTTTGTAAGGGTTTCCTAGTTCTTTTAAAAAATTTTCTGCATTTTTTAAATTATCTTTATAATTCATCCCAATAATATTTACTTGATTATCTAAATTTAAATTCATTAAAAAAGGATGCTCTTGTCGACATGGAACACACCAAGATGACCAAATATTTAATAAATAAAACTTATCTAACTCAAAGATACTTAATGATTTCACATTTTCTCCAGAAAAAAATTCTTTAGAATTAAACACCGGTATTTCTTTTTTTATATTAACATCTGGAGTGTATATTTTTGAATCTTCTAGACCTTTATAAAAAATAAAAAATATAATCCCAAAAATAATGATGACTGAAAAAGGTAATATTTTATTTTTCATGATCTTTTTTGTAAAAAGCTAACAATTCCTCCAAGAGATAATAAAATTACTGATAACCAAATCCATAACATAAATGGTTTAACTTGATATCTTACGTTGAAAAAATCTTGATTTTGAACCAGATTAATTACAATAAATTTGTCTGACATAAGAGTTGTTTTAATATCTGCTTCACTTGTGGCAATTACGGGTTGATTATAAATTCTCAACTCTGGCGAAAGTCTATCTTCTTCACCATTCTGATTACTTATGAAAAAATTTGCAATAATGGCATTATAATTTTGTTCTTTTTTCTGATCAACACTTTCAAATACAATCTTTATTTTTGAATTTTCAAAAGTTTCACCAACCTTAAGATTTGTTATAATTTCGGTTGCAAATAAATTGTTAAACAAAATACTTAGGATTAATAAACTAAAACCAAAATGAGCGATATTTTGTGAAATATTTTTATATTTTTTTACAAAAAAATCTCTCAGCGTCATAAAGAATAAATAAAGAGCACTCGATATCAAAATTGTATTTATTAAAACATTTTGATTAAAATTTTTTACTACTAAAAGTGCTAATAAAATTGAGATAATCAAAAAAGAAACTAAATATATTTTGTCTTCTAGTTGAGATTTGATCCATTTTAATTTTGGACCTATCGCCATCATAAGTAAAAATGGAATTAAAAATGGAATTATCAATTTATGATAAAATGGTGGTCCAACAGATATTTTTTGAGAAGAAACTACATCTAAAAAAATTGGATAAACGGTACCTATTAATACAA
>CACKZG010000037.1 GCA_902604545.1 uncultured Pelagibacteraceae bacterium | reverse complement strand
AATGGAATAATTTATACAAGTTATCTGAAGAAACTTTTGTTGAAGAGAGTGACAGTTTAAAAGAGGGTGCGGCAGGCGCTGGTTTGACGGATAATGATTGATAAAATTGATGAAAAAAATCTTAATAAAGATACTGAAGAATTAAACAATATTTGTGATGAATGCAAAGAGGAAGACGAAAGTGTTACTCAAAATTTAATTCTTACTGGTTTTAAACTATGTAATTCTTGTAGATTATCTAAGACTATTTTTCCTGTTTAACTCAATGTACTTGTATTTACATTTGAAAATTGACTTAAGATCCAAATAAAAAATATCATTTGTGGTGCCAAAGTAATAATGATTGACTTAAAATAATTATTATATTTTAAAACAATATTTACACCAATTATAAGACTTATACAGTACCAAATATACGGAATAAATGTAAGATAGATTAAATTTATATCAAAAATAAAAATATATAAAATAAACGGAACATTTGCAAAAGCAACCAAAACCAAAAGTTTTCTAAATGAACATGATGTAGATTTAGATCGAAATACTACAACTCCGACAAAATATAAATATGCAGTCTTTATTATCCAGACAGAAAAAGACATTATTAATATTGATCTTATAGAAGGACCTTTGGCATCGATAATCCCAAATATTGAGCTCATATGATTTATAAATGCTGAACCAGGAATTATACTTATCAGAGATGTAAGTAAAATTATAACTATAGCATAATAAATTGAAGCTTCGTCAAAATTTTTGTTATCTGAATAAAGAGTTTTATCTAATTTTATTGACTTAAAAATTATATTTAAAAATTCAGCAAACATTAATTTATTTTATTTTTATTTTTTTGAGCCTTATAAGAAACAATTAATGGAAATATTATTAAAGCAATAGTAATGATAATGCAAACTGCTATTAGAAAACTTTTGGTCATTAGAATTGAAAAGGGGAGCTAAAATTAGCTCCCCCGAATTAAATTTTAGCCTTTTACAACTTCTCTTGTATTTGCGTTGAAAGACTCTTTGAATGGAATATCCACAACTATAGCATCTACAGGTGTTCCTGGAGTGTCCGAGTATTTTTCTGGAAGATGAACTTTAAACTTAGTTCCAACTTTACCTTTTGGAAATCCATTAGGGTTTAAAGTTCCATCAAATGGAACATATCCCATAGCAATATTAGTTTTCTTTTCTGGATGCCACCATGGTGAAGTGATAAATCCAACTGGATCTCCACTACTTTCTGGTGATACTAACCAAAAGTCAGGCGCATAATCGTCAATAGGCTTACCACCCAATTCCATCCCAACTAATTGAAGTTTGTATGGTTTTTGACCAGTTTTTATGTCTGCTTTCATTTTCTCTAGTGCAGCTTTACCAACATAGTCAGCTTTTTTATTCCATTCACCCTTACCAGATAATGAAACTTGATAACCTAAATTACATTGAAACGGATTATGTTGTTGATCCATGTCTTGCCCCCAAGAAAGAATACCAGCTTGTATTCTTCTGTGGTGCGCCGGCGCAATAACCATTAAGTTATGTTTTTTTCCTGCATCCAGTACTGCATTCCACATATCTTCAGCATATAAAGTTGCATTTCTTAAATATATCTCATAACCAGCTTCTCCTGAAAAACCAGATTGAGAAATTACACAACTTCTTCCACCAATTGTTACTTCTGCTAATCCATAGAAAGGCATATTATCAAAATCAACTTGGTCTCCACAAAGATCTTTCATTAAAGCTTTTGATTTAGGACCTTGAATTTGTACTGGACATGCATCAATTTCTTCAATTGTACAATTAAATCTTCCGTCTGCATTTACACCTTGCAAATACATCCCAATATCAGAGTCTGATAATGAAAACCAAAATTCATCTTCTGAAATTCTTAAAAGAATTGGATCATTTAAAACTCCTCCGTAAGCATTACACAAGATTACATATCTTGCTCTCATAGGAGAAATTTTTGTTGCATCTCTAGTTATAACGTAGTCAGTAAATTTTTCTGCATCAGGACCTTTAACTCTTATTTGTCTTTCAACAGCAACGTTCCACATTGTTACATGGTTAACGATTGCATCATATTCAACCATTGCTCCACCATCTTCAGGTTTTACGTAACCTCTTGGGTGATAAATTCGATTGTATACAGTTGCTCTCCAACAACCTGCCTGCATTGATAAATGCCAATAAGGTGACTTTCTTACCCTTGTTGAAATCAATAATTCAACTTTAGTTGGCCCACTTTGTCTTAAATTGTATGGTACTTCTCTATCAGATTGATCAACAGAAGTAACATGTTGTACTTTAGTATAGTCAAATTCTTTAGACATAACTATTCTCCTTCAACCACTTGTTAGTTTCCTTCAAGCCGCCGAATGTATAAATGTGGAAGTTATCAGTGTGCGATTTAACTTTCCCAATTAAATCATTAGGGTCTTTAGGTTTCAATAAATCTAATGCCTTACTAAAATTAGATTTAAGAAAGTTTAAGGAATTTTTTGCCCCCACAATATTAGCAAATTTAATTAAGCTAGATATTTTTAAAGGCCCAGTGATTCCCACATGCACTGGTACGCTTTGCTTAGAAATAAAATCTATAATAGGCTGAGGATCAAGTAACCATTGTGTTACAATATAATCAGCGTAAGGCTTTTTATCTATCATAGCTTTTTCTAAATCTGAGTCGGATATATCAGGACTCCCCTCGGGATGTCCAGCAATTCCTATTTTCATTTTTTCAAAATAACCTGTCTCTAAAAGTTGAAAGGAACTATCAAACTTACCTGCCGGTTCTCTTCCACCTCCAATAATTAAGACTTGCTTTACTCCTCCATCTTTGCATCTAGAAACATAATCTTTAAGTTCTTTTTCATCATGCATTGATCTAGCAGGAAAATGAGGCACAGGGTTAAATCCTTTCTTTACCAGCTCTACCGCTTTATCAGCAGTCTCTCTATAATCACCTCCAGGTAGCATTGTAATGTAAACATCAGACAATGCTGGAACTGTATCAACCTCTGTTTTAGGACCTATTTCCAATGAAAAATTCATATGGGAGATCTTTATTTATTTTGAAATATGAGTCTAGAAAATTCGATGCATCAAAGTATCAACTATTTTATCTGACCTCTATGCTTTTGGATCCTTCTTCCATATTCTTGAGTTACCCTATCAAAGACAATTGCGAGAGCAACTATTGCTAATCCATTCATCATACCAAGAGCCAAATATTGGTTAGAAACAGCTCTTAGTATTGGCACACCAAGACCTTTTACGCCTATCATAGAAGCAATAACCACCATAGCTAAAGCCATCATTATGGTTTGGTTTACACCAGCAAAAACAGTGGGTAAAGCTAGCGGAATTTGAACAGATTTTAATTTTTGAGTTGTAGTTGCTCCAAAAGCTTCACTAGCCTCCAAAGTCTCTTTATCAACTTCTCTAATACCTAAATTAGTTAATCTAATAATTGGAGGAACTGCATAAACACAAACAGCGATTAATCCTGGAACCTTTCCTATACCTAATAACATTAAAATTGGTATCAAATAAACAAAACTTGGTATTGTTTGCATCATATCCAAAACAGGAAGTATTGTTTTTTCTGCTCT
>CACKZG010000036.1 GCA_902604545.1 uncultured Pelagibacteraceae bacterium | reverse complement strand
ATTAATCTTAGTTGAAATTTTAGCCCCCCCAATAATACAAGTAATTGGCCTGGTAATCTCTGAAGTTATTTTATTAAGCGCATTAACTTCTAAGTCTAACTGTAACCCAGAAAACGAGGGTAAGAATTTTGGAATTTTATAAATTGAAGCATGAGCTCTATGCGAACAAGAGAAAGCATCATTGACATATATATCCCCAAGATTTGATAGCAGTTTGGCAAACCTACTGTCATTTTGCTCTTCTTCTGAATAAAATCTAATGTTTTCTAAAATAAAAATATCTTCATTATAGTAACTGAAGAAATTTTTAATATTTATTTCTTTTATATTTTCACTAATAAGTTTTACTTTTTTTTTTAATTTATTTTGTAATTCTTCACAAATTGGTTTTAGGGAGAGCTCTTCAACAATTTTACCTTTTGGTCTCCCAACATGAGATAGAATTATAATTTTAGCTTTTTGTTTAATCAAAAAATTTAATGTAGGAAGAATTTTATCGATTCTTGTTGTGTCTGTTATCTTGTCTCTTTCTAAAGGAACATTTAAATCTAGTCTTAATAATATTTTTTTATTGTTTAAATTTTTTTCGTTTATAATACTTCTCATTAATAGATTTTATGCAAAGTTTTAGCAATATCACACATTCTATTAGAAAAGCCCCATTCATTATCATACCAGGCTGATATTTTACCCATATTACTTCCAACTACATTTGTTAAAGAAGCATCTACTATTGCAGAAGCAGGGTGATGATTAAAATCTATAGATACCAATTTTTCATGAGTAACTTCTAAGATATTTTTTAATTTATTTTTTGACGCTTTTTCGAATGCATCATTAATTTTTTTTATATTAATATTTTTTTTTGTACAAAAAACTAATTCAATAAGAGAAACATTCGGAGTAGGCACTCTCATCGCAACACCTTCTAGTTTTCCTTTAAGATTTGGTATTATTTCTCCTATTGCTTTCGAAGCTCCTGTTGAGGTAGGAACTATTGATTGGCTCGCAGATCTTGCTCTTCTTAGATCTTTGTGGGAATTATCTAAAATTCTCTGATCGCTAGTAAATGCATGAATTGTAGTCATAAAACCTTTTTCAATTTCAAAATTTTTATCAAGTACACTGGCCACTGGTGCTAGACAATTGGTGGTGCATGACGCTGCAGATATTATTTTATCTTTTTTAGTTATTATATTTTCATTAACTCCAAATACTATTGTTTTATCAGCATTTTTACATGGAGCAGAAACGATCACTTTTTTTGCACCATTTTTTATATGAGCAAGAAGTTTTTCTTTTGAATTAAATTTTCCAGTACACTCAAAAACATAATCAACATCATGTTTTTTCCAATTAATGTCTTCAATTTTTGTTTCTTGAGAAAATGTAATTTTATTTTTATTAATTATTAAATTATTTGGATCAAAATCTAAATCAGCATTTAATTTTCCATGTATAGAATCGTATTTGATTAATTTAGATGTAGTTTCTGAATTTGACCTATTGTTTACATGATTAATTTTTAAATTTTTATTTTTACTTTCGATAATCGATCTAACAACCATACGACCAATTCGTCCCATCCCGTTAATTCCAATCTTAATTGTCATTTTATTTTTTTAATAATTTTTTTGTAATATTTTTAATGTTTGTACTCTCTAGTCCAAAATATTTATAAATATCTTTATAGGGTGCACTTTTGCCAAATTCATTAATTCCAAAAGCAATACCTTTATCACCTACATATTTTTTCCAACAATCACTTGATCCAGCTTCAATCGATATTTTAAATTTTGTTTCTTCTAAAATTTTATTTTTATAAGATTTTGATTGTAATTCGAAAAGTTCCATACAAGGCGTTGATATCACTTTAGAATATATTTTATCTTTGGCTAATTTATGGCTAACCTCTATTGCTAGATTAACTTCAGATCCACTCGCTAATATTGTTAGATTAATTTTTTTATTTGTTCGTACAACCTCGTAAGCGCCTAATGAGCATAAGTTTTTATTTGAGTGTTTTTTTCTTACTGGATTTAAATTTTGTCTTGTTAAAGATAGCACGCTAGGTGTTTTTGAGTTTTTTAAGGCATGCTCCCAACATTCGATTGTTTCAATTCGATCTGCAGGCCTAAATACATTTAAGTTAGGTATAGCTCGTAAGCTCGAAAGTTGTTCTATAGGTTGGTGAGTAGGCCCATCTTCTCCGAGACCAATAGAATCATGAGTCATTACATAAATGACTCTTTTTTTCATTAATGCTGATAATCTAATCGAAGGTTTACAATAATCAGAAAATATTAAAAATGTACCTCCATAAGGAATTAGATTGCTGTGAAGTGCAATACCATTCATAACACCACTCATCGCATGCTCCCTCACTCCGTAGTGAATATAATCTCCATTAAAATCACCAGGTTTAATTATTTTTTGGTATTTTGTTTTAGTATTATTTGATCCTGCTAAATCAGCAGAGCCACCAATTAAATTATTTTTTTCTTTTGTTAATGCACTCAATGTCATTTCTGAACATTTTCTAGTAGCTAAACTTTTTGGTTGCTTAATTGCATTTTCTTTTTCTTTCTTAAGTGCTTTAGTAAATTTATTTTTTAAAGTTTGATTAAATTTAATTTTTTTTCTTTTTAATATTTTGTTCCATTTTTTTTCTAAAATTTCACCTTTTTTACCGATTTTTCTCCATTTTTTTAAAATTTGATTTGGTATATCAAAAGGTTTACTTTTCCAATTTAAGGCTTTTCTTACAAGCTTGATTTCATCTATTCCCAATGGACTTCCATGAGATGATGCCTTCCCTGATTTATTAGGTGAACCATATCCAATTTTTGTTTTACAAGAAATCACAGTAGGTTTTTTAGCTTTCTGAACCTTTTTTAGTGCTTTAAAAATTTCTTTTTCATTATGACCGTTAATAGAAATATAATCCCAACCATATCCTTCAAATCTTTTTTTAAAATTATCTGAAACTGCAAGATTTGTAGGACCATCAATTGAAATTGAATTGTTGTCAAATAGCATAACTAAATTTTTAAGTTTCAAATGTCCTGCTAAACTCATCGCTTCATGACTTATTCCTTCCATTAAGCATCCATCTCCTGCTAAAACATAAGTTTTGTGATTAATTAAATCTTTACCTAATTTATTTTTTAAAATTTCCTCCGCGATTGCAAAACCAACTGCATTAGATATACCTTGCCCAAGTGGACCTGTTGTAGTTTCAATGCCTGTTTTTGGATGATATTCAGGATGTCCAGCACAAATAGAATTTAGCTGCCTAAATTTTTTAATATTATTAATTGATATACTTTTATACCCTGTTAGATAAAGCAAAGAATATAGAAGCATAGAACCGTGACCAGCAGACAAAACAAATCTATCTCTATTTAACCAATCTGGATTCTTTGGATTAAATCTCAAAAAATTTTGAAATAGCGCTGTTGCAACATCTGCCATACCCATAGGCATGCCTGGGTGACCTGAATTTGCCTTTTGAACAGCATCAATTGATAAAAATCTGATGCAATTAGCTAAATCGTTATGTAGTTTGCTCAAAATTATCCTGACTAGACTAAGAAGAATCTATTTAATAATATAAACATATATATATGAATTCTATAGACGAAAAAGAAAAAAAATTAAACATTGCATTAGAAGAATTAAAAAATTTAGATCTAACAAATCCTGAATTACAAAAAAATATTGAGAATTTAAGCACAAAACAAAATCAATTAGAAATTGAAAAAACACATATTGAAGAAAAATATAAAACTTTGCTGGAGAAACATGAAAATCTTTCAAAAAAACTTGAGGATTTAAAAAATAAAGAAAAGATGGAAGAAAGAAAACAAATTGAATTTTCTGAAAAAATTGATGAACTTAATCAAGAAACTGACACACTATTGGATGAAATAGATAAATGGCAAATGTAAGTATTAAATTTAACAATAAAGAATTTTTGCTCGCTTGTGAAGA
>CACKZG010000035.1 GCA_902604545.1 uncultured Pelagibacteraceae bacterium | reverse complement strand
AAAAACCAATGGCAGTAAATTTTGAAGATGGAAAAAAACTACTAGAGCTAGCAAAAGAAAAAAATCTTTATATAGGAAATGCACCAGATACTTTTTTAGGTGGCGGTATTCAAAAAACTAAAGAGTTAATTGATAATGGTGTCATTGGAGATATTAAATTAGGTAATGCTATATTTGCTTTTCCAGGTGTACAATCTTACCATCCAAACCCAGAGAGTTGGTTTGCAGAAAATGAAGGTGGACCCGTTATTGATATGGGGCCATACTATTTGACAGCATTAGTAAATTTAATTGGTCCAGCAAAACAGGTTCAAGGAAGATGTACAAAAGTTTTTGAAGAAAGAGAAATTGGAATTGGTGCAAAAAAAGGTCAAAAATTTAAAGTTGAAACACCAACAACTTACTTAGCAACTATACAATTTGAAAATGATTGCATAATTCAAATAACTTTATCTTTTGATGTTGTGGCTCATCAAAGAAATCATATTGAGCTTTATGGAAACAAAGGGTCAATAATTGTTCCAGATCCAAATATGTTTGGTGGATCAGCTTTTGTTTCGGTGACAGCTGGTGGTAATTGGGGAGAACATAAAACAGATATGATGCCTTTAGGAAAGATTAATATAAAGAGTCAAAGCTCTAGAGCAAATGAATCACCTACAAACGCAAATTATAGGGGAGCTGGTTTATCAGAAATGGCTTATGCAATTGAAAATAATTTAGAGCACAGATGTAACGGAGAGCTATCTCTTCATGTGTTAGATATAATTGATTCTACTATGAGAGCTTCACAAACAGGCATCCCACAAGAAATAAAAACAACATGTAAGAAACCAAAACCATTTACGTTAGAAGAAATTAAAAAAATTATGAATTAATAAGTTTGTTATATAATTAATGAAAAAACCAATTGTTATATCTGATCCTTTCCCAAGAACATTAGATCTCATTTTTACTAAAAAAAAGTTAAAAGAATTAAAATCAAAATATAAGGTTTTAATAGCACCCAACAAAAACAAAAGACAATTTTATGAAAAATATATTGATAATGTTACTTTTATCATGGGACAACCAGACTTAGATAAAAAAATTTTGTCAAAAGCAAAAAAATTGAAAGCAATAATCAATGTTGAAAGTAATTTTATGAATAATGTTGATTATCTTTATTGTGCCAAAAAAGGAATACATGTTATTGCAACTTCTCCAGTATTTTCAAAGCCTGTAGCTGAAATTGCATTAGGTATGACACTTTCTCTATTAAGAAATATTCATAATGCTCATTTTGATTTTGTAAAAGGTTCTGAAAAGTATGGATTAGAAAGTAATTTAAAAGCATCATTATTATCAGGAAAAAAAATTGGATTATTAGGTTTTGGTGATTTAGCTAAATCTTTATATCCAATGTTACTTCCATTTACTAAAGATATAAATGTTTACGACCCCTGGTTATCAAAAAACAAAATTAAAAGGTTTGGATTTAAACCTGTTAGTTTAAATCAAATGTTTAAAACATGTGAAATTATTTACGTTTTAGCAGCGGTAACAACTAAGAATAAAAATTTAGTTAATAAAAAATTAATTAACAAAATGAAATCTAACTCATTATTTATATTGATGAGTCGAGCAGCAGTTGTAAATTTTAAAGATTTAATCAAGAGAGTTAAAAAGGGAGATATATATGTAGCTACGGATGTATTTCCTGAAGAACCAGTGAGAAAAAATGACCCAATTAGGAAAGTTAAAAACATTTTGTTTTCAGCGCACAGAGCAGGAGCTTTGACTGAAGCCTTTTATAGTATGGGGGATATAGTTTTAAAGGATATGCATCTAATTTCAAAAAATTTAAAACCAAAATTTTGCAAAAAAGCTGAACTGAAAACAGTGGGGTTATTAGCCTCAAAACCAGTTGCAATTAATTGATATTTTAATAATTTTATAAATTATGTCGTCAACTAGCAATCCACTATTAGAAGCTAAAGGAATAACAAAATATTTTGGAACTATTACTGCGTTAGAAAATGTTAACCTAAAAGTTCATGCTGGAGAATGTTTGGGTGTAGTTGGAGATAATGGAGCAGGAAAATCAACTTTAATGAAAGTTTTGTCGGGACTTTATAAACCAAGCGCAGGTTCCTTATTTTTTCAAGGCAAAAAAGAAATACTAGAAAGTCCAAGAGACTCTCAAAACCTAGGTTTAGAAATGGTTTATCAAGATCTTGCATTGGCAGGAAATTTACCTATTGGTGAAAATATTTTTTTAGGAAGAGAGCCAACAAAAAATTTAGGATTTTTAAAACTATTAGATTTTAATAAAATTAAAGAGTTAACTAATGCTCATTTAGATAAGTTAAAAATAAATGTTAAAAGTGCCGATCAAAAAGTAGAGGAACTTTCAGGTGGTCAAAGACAAGCTGTGGCAATCGCAAGATCAACAGCCTTTAATGCTAAAGTAGTAATTATGGATGAACCAACTGCAGCATTAGCAATCAAAGAAGTTGGTAAAGTTTTAGATCTTATCAATAGTTTAAAAAAAACAGGTGTTGGAGTAATTGTAATAAGTCATAGAATGGATGATATTTTTACAGTTTGTGATCGTGTGATGGCTTTATTCCAAGGAACTAATTTTGCAGAAGCTAGCCTTTCAAATACTTCGAGAGATGAAGTTATTGGTTGGATAATGGGTAAAAAATAATATGGAAGATAAAGATAAAAAAATAGAAAGTTTGCACTTAAAATTAATTCCGTACTTTGAAAAGTATGGAATACTTCTTTTGTTAATTCTTATGATTCTGGTAATGCATATTTTACAACCAGATGTGTTTCTTTCATGGAGAAATGTAACCAATGTTTTTAAACAAATATCCTGGCAATCAATGCTAGCTCTAGGAGTGTTTATGGTAATTGTAACAGCAGGAATTGATCTTTCTGTTGGCTCTATAATGATGTTATCTCTTATGATTTTAGCTGTCGTTGCAAAAGCAGGAGCCCCCTGGTTCATTGTAGTACTTACGCCATTGATTGCAGGTTTTTTATGTGGGTTATTTAATGGATTAGGTATTACTTTATTACGGATGCCTCATCCTTTTATAATGACTTTGGGTACACTTTATATATTTAGAGGCACAGGAAATTTAATTTCAGGTGGTACTCCTATTAGTGGTTTTACAGATGAAGTTAGATATTTGGGACATGGAAGAATTGATCTTCAATGGTTGGGATTAGAAAAATCTCAATATTTACCTGTAAGTTTAGTATTAATTGCAATTGTTTATATAATTTTTTGGATTTTTTTAAATAAGAGTAAAACTGGTAAATGGATCTATGCAATTGGAGGCAATCCAAATGCAGCTAGAGCTTCAGGAATAAATGTAAATAAAATTTTGATTATTGTTTATTCTTTGTGTGGTTTTTTATCTGGTATTGGTGCTTTAATTTTAGCTGGAAGAACTGACTCAGGATATCCGAATGCTGGACTTCAGTCAGAACTCGATGCGATTGCTGCTTGTATTATTGGTGGAGCAAGTTTTTTTGGAGGAAGAGGAACTGTGCTTGGAGTTTTTGCTGGAGTTATGATCATGGGTATTCTTCGTAATGGACTAAACTTAATGGATGTAAGTTCATTTTGGCAACAAGTGTTAATCGGCTCAATTATAGTTTTAGCTGTTTATATAGACGTGCTAAGAAGAGATATTGGAACAAGAAAATAATTTACACGTATTAGTTGTTTTAATCTATTTTAGAATCGTTCTTATTAACTGTTGAATTCTTTTTAAATTTTCGATTAAATTTAATTTTAAAAAACAACTAAGGGGAAATATATGAAAAACTTAACAAAAATAATTAGTGTAATTATTACTTCTGTTTTTCTATTAGCAAGTTTTTCAACAGGGGCATTTGCTGGAAAAAAAATATTATTCAGCATTAAAGGACCTGGATCAGGTAATCCTTTTTGGGCATCTGTAGAAAAAGGAGCTAAAGAAGAAGCAGCAAAATTAGGTGTTGATTTAGTTTTGGTTGCACCACCGCAAGAAGGTGATGTACAAGCTCAGATTAACCAAGTTGAGGACCAACTAGCAAAAGGTGTTGATGCAATAGCTTTAGCGCCAGGAGATCCAAATGCTTTTGCTCCAATCGTAGACGATGCGATTAAAAGTGGCGTTCCAGTTGTATTTGTGGATACAAAAGGAATTAATGAAGGAGTAACTTTTATTGGAACGAACAACATGAATGGTGCAGAGTTAGCT
>CACKZG010000034.1 GCA_902604545.1 uncultured Pelagibacteraceae bacterium | reverse complement strand
ATTCCTGCTAATACTATTATTGAATTTGCTAGAATTTATGGTTTTCAAGTTGATTTTCAAAGAGATATTAGAAAACGAGACAAGTTTCAAATAATGTATGAAATATTTATTAATGAAAATAAAGAAATAATTGAAACAGGAGAAATTTTATTTGCTAATCTAAAGTTGAGTGGGCAAGATAATTCTTTATATTTTTTTAACCAAAAGGGTAATGAAGGTCATTATGATAAAAATGGAAAAAGTATTCAAAAAGCATTAATGAAAACTCCTGTTAACGGTGCAAGACTTTCTTCATCATTTGGAATGAGAAAACATCCTATTGATGGCTTTAATAAGATGCATAGAGGTACTGACTTTGCAGCACCAACAGGAACACCTATTATGGCATCAGGAAATGGTGTAGTTAAAAAAGCAGGTTGGTGTGGTGGAGGTGGAAACTGTGTTAAGATTAGACATAATACTACATATGAGACAGTTTATGCTCATATGTCAAAATTTGCTCGTGGAATTAAAAGTGGTGTAAGAGTAAAACAAGGTCAAATAATTGGCTATGTTGGTTCCACTGGAAAATCAACTGGTCCTCATTTGCACTATGAAGTAATTGTAAATGGTAAAAGGGTAAATTCTCAAAAATTAAAACTTCCTTCTGGTAAAATTTTAAAAGGGGAAAGTAAAAAATTATTTGAGGCTAATAGAATTAAATTAGATGTTCTTAAGGCGGAAAAAATAATTGGCTTAAACTAGCTTACCTCTAACTTTTCTTTAGCTTCATTTTTAATTTCATCCACGAACTTTTCATCTTCTTTTCCAGTTAATTTTTTAGACTCTACGATAGTATCAGCAGTAGCATCTCTGAGCTCAACCTTATTTTCAATAAATTTTTGTTTTCTATAGTTTTCTTGTTCTTTTAAAACTCTTGTAAAATGATCTGCGTGTTGGAGATAATTTTCAGATAATATTTTATCTCCAGTTGATGAAGCTTCTCTTGCTAAATCATTATATTTTTCAATTAATTTTGGAGCATTATGATTATTTCGACCAGGAGCCTTTCTTTTAAAATTTTCATTATTTGAAAAATTCGATCCAAATTTAGCTCTATCTCCATTACTTTTGAAATTCCTATCGTTTCTTCTAAAATTGTTTCTTCTCACGTTATTATTGTTTCTAAATGTAACCATAGATTAATTTTATTATATTTTTGTACTTACAATGCATCGATCATTATTTGCAAGATCTTTTAAAGTACTGTTTATATAAAAACCCTTTTTATTTAATAGTTTAATTACTTTATTTTTTTGATCAAAACCAATCTCTAAAATAAACTTGCCATTTTTTTTTATCAATTCAGAAGATTTATCTATTACTTTTCTGATTTCTGATAAACCGTCTAATCCACCATCTAACGCTAGCCTTGGCTCGAACTTAGCAACATCTCTTTCCAAATATTTTAATTTACATGTTTTAATATAAGGAGGATTAGAGACAACTAAATCATATTTACCTAAATTGAATTTGTCAACATCTGATTTATATAATTTTAATCTAGAACTTACTTTATGATAAATTGCATTTTTTTTACTTATAATTAAACATTTTTTACTTAAATCTATACCAGTTCCGCGAAAATTTTTTCTCTCCTTTAAAATTGATACAATAATACAGCCTGAACCAACGCCTATATCTAAAATATTAATTTTATTTTTTTTTTTTGTTAACCTTAATATATTTTCAACTATCAACTCTGTATCAGGCCTTGGTATTAATATATTTTTTGTAATGAAAAAATCTGAATTCCAAAAAGATTTTTTTTTAATTAAATATGCTACGGGGTTTCCTAAAGATCTCTGTTCAATTAATTTATAAAAATTATTTAAATCATTTTTATTAATAAGATTGCTAGAGTTAAGTAAAATATAATTTCTATCTTTATTAATTGTTTTTGCCATTAAAATTTCAGCATCTAATAGCGGGTTGGGTATAAATTTACTCTTTAAGATTTTTGAACCCTTATTAATAGCCAAATTAATATTCATATATCATTTTAAATTGCTAAGACTTTCTTCTTGCGCTTGTAGAGTCAAAGACTCAATCATTTCATCAAATGCTTCTCCTTCTAAAAATTCATCTAATTTATGAAGAGTTAAATTTATTCTATGATCTGTAACTCTTCCTTGAGGAAAGTTATAAGTTCTTATTCTTTCTGATCTGTCTCCTGTACCAATTTTTGTCTTACGGTCTTGAGACCTTTCTTGATCTATTCTTAACCTTTCCAATTCATATAAGCGTGCTCTTAAAATTTTCATACCTTTGGCTTTATTTTTATGTTGTGATTTTTCATCTTGTTGAGAGACAGATAAACCTGTTGGTATATGAGTAATTCTAACTGCACTATCTGTTGTATTAACTGATTGTCCACCTGGACCTCCTGCTCTAAAAACATCAATTCTTAAATCAGAGTCATTTATCTTTAAGTCAACTTCCTCGGCTTCAGGTAGCACAGCTACTGTTGCTGCTGATGTATGAACTCTTCCTTGGGTTTCTGTGTCTGGAACTCTTTGAACTCTATGTACTCCACTTTCATATTTTAGTGTAGAATAAATATTTCTTCCTTTAACAGAAGCTATAACCTCTTTTAAACCTCCAGCATCACTTTTTGAAATTGATATTAATTCTATAGTCCATTTTTTTTTATGACTAACCTTTTCATACATTTTAAATAAATCAGAAGCAAATAAACTTGCCTCTAAACCACCAGTTCCTGCTCTAATTTCAATAATTGCATTTTTTTTATCCGCTTCATCTTTTGGTAGTAAAAATAATTTTAATTTTTTTTCATCAATATCATGTTGTAAATTTAAATTAGTCAATTCTGTTTCGGCCATTTTTTTTAGTTCATCATCTGATGTTTGGTCATTTAAAATTTTCTCTAGTTCCTGTTTTTCTTTATCAAAAGAGATATGTTTTTTTGCAACATCTATAATTTCGTTAATATCTGAATACTCTTTAGATTTTTCTGCAAATAGTTTTTTATCTATTTCCCCTGAAGAAAGTTCTTTTTCTAAAGCTGAATGTTTTTCAATTAGCTCTTCAATTGTTTTTGATGGAATCATTTTTTATTTATTTTCTATTTCTGCTACTTTTTTTTCAACTTCTGAAATTACTTTATTTATAATCTCGCTAGTTAAAACTTTTTCACTTTGGACACCTGATAAATAAAGCATATTATTTCCTTTTCCACCGCCAGTTATACCAATATCAGTCAAGGCGGCCTCTCCTGGGCCATTCACCACACAGCCTATAATAGAGAGTGTAATTGGGGTTTTTATATGGGATAACTTTTCTTCTAGTAATTTTACTGTATCAATTACTTGGAAAGCTTGCCTTGCACATGATGGGCAAGATATAATTTTTACTCCTCTGTTTCTTAATCCCAATGACTTTAAAATTTCATTTCCAATTTTAACTTCTTTTACGGGGTCATCAGATAAAGATACTCTTATGGTATCACCAATACCGTCCAAGAGAAGAGATCCAAGACCTATAGCAGACTTAACACTGCCTGCAACAAAACCTCCTGCTTCTGTTATTCCTAAATGTAATGGGTAATTCATGGCCTTAGAAAGTTGTCTGTAAGCTGCAATTGATAAAAATACATCTGAAGATTTAACACTTACTTTAAAATTAAAAAAATTTTCATCTTCTAAAATTTTAATATTTCTCAAGGCACTTTCTACCAATGCCTCTGGACATGGTTCTTTATATTTTTCAAGAATATCTCTTTCTAAAGATCCGGCATTAACACCTATTCTAATTGAACAATTATTGTCTTTTGCAGCTTTTAAAACATCATGAATTTTTTTTTTATCACCAATATTTCCTGGATTGATTCTTAAACACTTTGCACCATTCTCTGCAGCTTCAATAGCTCTTTTATAATGAAAATGTATATCTGCAATTATAGGGATTTGAACATTTTTGGTAATTTCTTTTAAAGCTTTTGATGATTCTTCATCTGGACAAGACACTCTTACAATATCTGCACCTTCCTCATGAATTTCTTTAATTTGCTTAATTGTAGCTGACACATCAGTTGTCAATGTGTTAGTCATAGATTGAATTGAAATTGGATTATCTCCTCCAACTTTTACATCTCCTACATTGATTACTTTGGTTTTTTTTCTATCAATATTTCTAAAAGGCCTAAGGCTCATAAAATTAGTCTAGTTTAAATTCTTTATGTAAGACCGCTACAGCTTTTTTAACATTCTTTGAGGAAATAAGTACCGAAATTTTTATCTCAGAAGTAGATATAACAAGAATATTTATTTTTTTCGAAGCTAATGCTTGAAACATTCTATAAGTTATTCC
>CACKZG010000033.1 GCA_902604545.1 uncultured Pelagibacteraceae bacterium | reverse complement strand
AGAAAATTATTATTTAATTTTGAAATGAAAAATTTAGAAAAATTATAATAATTGTAATATTTAGAATTTTTTCTAAGCATTATCTAATAAATTTTCAGTAAAAAAGTTATTGCAAGTTAATAATAAAAAAACTTTATAATCAATACTAACTATAATAATCTAAAATTTTTTTCAGTGCATAAATCAAGCCAATTGAGCTATTAGTACTGGTCAGCTACACACATTACTGTGCTTCCACATCCAGCCTATCAACGTGGTGGTCTACCACGGCTCTATAGGAAGAACTAGTTTTGAGGTGAGTTTCCCGCTTAGATGCTTTCAGCAGTTATCTCGTCCATACTTAGCTACCCGGCACTGCAGCTGGCGCTACAACCGGTCCACCAGTGGTATGTTCAACCCGGTCCTCTCGTACTAGGGTCAACTCCTCTCAATTCTTCTACACGCATAGCAGATAGGGACCGAACTGTCTCACGACGTTCTGAACCCAGCTCACGTACCACTTTAATTGGCGAACAGCCAAACCCTTGGGACCTGCTCCAGCCCCAGGATGTGATGAGCCGACATCGAGGTGCCAAACACTGCCGTCGATATGAGCTCTTGGGCAGTATCAGCCTGTTATCCCCGGCGTACCTTTTATCCGTTGAGCGATGGCCCTTCCACTCAGAACCACCGGATCACTATGACCGACTTTCGTCTCTGCTCGACTTGTCAGTCTCACAGTCAGGCAGGCTTATGCCATTGCACTCTACGAACGATTTCTGACCGTTCTGAGCCTACCTTCGCACGCCTCCGTTACTATTTGGGAGGCGACCGCCCCAGTCAAACTACCCACCATACAATGTCTTGATGCCGGATAACGGCAATCAGTTAGATACCAAGAAAAACAAAAGAGGTATTTCACTGGCGACTCCACAAAAGCTGACGCCTTTGCTTCAATGTCTCCCTCCTATACTAAATATGTTTTTCCTAATACCAATGTAAAGTTGCAGTAAAGGTGCACGGGGTCTTTCCGTCTAACTACGCGAACTCCGCATCTTCACGGAGAATTCAATTTCACTGAGTTGATGTTGGAGACAGCGGAGAAATCGTTACGCCATTCATGCAGGTCGGAACTTACCCGACAAGGAATTTCGCTACCTTAGGACCGTTATAGTTACGGCCGCCGTTTACTGGGGCTTCAGAAGTTAGCTTGCACCAACCGCATTAACCTTCCAGCACCGGGCAGGCGTCAGACCCTATACATCCACTTACGTGTTAGCAGAGCCCTGTGTTTTTGATAAACAGTCGCTTCTCCCTGGCTTGTGCCACCCCCCTATAGTTGCCTACAAGAAGGTCTTCCTTATCCCGAAGTTACGGAAGTATTTTGCCGAGTTCCTTCAACATCATTCTCTCAAGCGCCTAAATATACTCTATTAATCCACCTGTGTCGG
Organism: uncultured Pelagibacteraceae bacterium; assembly: GCA_902604545.1. Lineage (GTDB taxonomy): Bacteria > Pseudomonadota > Alphaproteobacteria > Pelagibacterales > Pelagibacteraceae > Pelagibacter. The sequence goes on along the minus strand of CACKZG010000033.1, from coordinate 3,513 downwards.
TTTAGGGTACGGTCTAATGATGGAGCTATTTCTTGGAACCTTTTCGCGGCAAGTTCAATCCATTAAGAACTCACAACTTACAAGATCCGTCACTACCATCTGGTTAAGGAATATTAACCTTATTTCCATCGACTACGGCTTTCGCCCTCGCCTTAGGTGCCGACTAACTCTGCGCGGATTAACCTTGCGCAGAAACCCTTGGATTTTCGGCGAAGAAGTTTTTCACTTCTTTTATCGTTACTTATGTCAGCATTCGCACTTCTGATACCTCCAGGATCCCTCACAGGTATCCCTTCACAGGCTTACAGAACGTTCCGCTACCAGTTGTAATTTTCGAAAAAATTACAAATCCACAGATTCGGTATATGATTTTAGCCCCGTTACATCTTCGGCGCAGAAACTCTATTAGACCGGTGAGCTGTTACGCTATCTTTAAAGGATGGCTGCTTCTAAGCCAACCTCCCGGCTGTTAAGGAATTTCCACATCCTTTCACACTTAATCATAATTTGGGGACCTTATCTGGTGGTCTGGGCTCTTTCCCTCTCGACCATGGACCTTAGCACCCACAGTCTGTCTGCTGAAGAACAACATTTAGCATTCGGAGTTTTATTAGGTTTGGTAAGAATCTCTTCCCCCTAGCCCATTTAGTGCTCTACCTCTAAATGTCTATTTATTCAACGCACTACCTAAATAGTTTTCGCGGAAAACCAGCTATCTACGAATTTGGTTGGCCTTTCACCCCTTACCACAAGTCATCCAAAGACTTTTCAACGTCAACTGGTTCGGTCCTCCGGTTGGTGTTACCCAACTTTCAACCTGCTCATGGTAAGCTCATTCGTTTTCGGGTCTAATTCATTAAACTAATCGCCCTATTAAGACTTGCTTTCGCTGCGCCTACACCTAGATGGCTTAAGCTTGCTTAATAAATTAAGTCACTGACCCATTATACAAAAGGTACGCCGTCACTCTAAAAAGAGCTTCGACTGATTGTAGGCATGCGGTTTCAGGTTCTATTTCACTCCCCTAATAGGGGTTCTTTTCACCTTTCCCTCACGGTACTAGTTCACTATCGGTCACTGAAGAGTATTTAGGCTTAGAGGGTGGTCCCCCTATATTCGAGCAGGATTTCACGTGTCCCGCTTTACTCAAGAATTTTGTTAAACATTACTCATACGGGACTATCACCCTCTATGGTTAGCATTTCCAAACTATTCAAATTTTTTTAACAAAACTACTGGCCTAGTCCGCGTTCGCTCGCCACTACTAACGGAATCTCAATTGATTTCTTTTCCTCTGGTTACTTAGATGTTTCAGTTCTCCAGGTTGTCTCTTTAAACCTATGTATTCAGTTTAAAGTACCACAAAAAGTGGTGGGTTTCCCCATTCGGAAATTTTCGGATCAAAACTTACATACAGCTCCCCGAAACTTATCGCAGTATATCACGTCCTTCATCGGCTTTCAGTGCCAAGGCATCCACTACACGCCCTTAAACGCTTGATTTATGCACAGAAAAAAATTCTGTGTTGAATCAAATTTTTATTTTGAACATTAGCTAATAACATTACTAATGTTCGGATATAGATATTGATATTAATTATTAATTTTTACGATTTTTTATAACTAAGTGTTTTGGTGGAGGATAGCGGGATCGAACCGCTGACCTCCTGAATGCAAATCAGGCGCTCTCCCAGCTGAGCTAATCCCCCATGATCTAAAATTGGTGGGCCGAGAAAGACTCGAACTTTCGACCCCACCCTTATCAAGGGTGTGCTCTAACCAACTGAGCTACCGGCCCCCATGCAAGAGAAACACTATTTAAGAAGAGAAATGAGGACGGTCAACATTATCCTGTATATTATTTAGAATGAAATTTTACTTTCATTCATCCTTAGAAAGGAGGTAATCCAGCCGCAGGTTCCCCTACGGCTACCTTGTTACGACTTCACCCCAGTCGCTGACTATACCGTGGTCAAGGGTTTTAAACCTTGCCTTAAGGTAGAACCAACTCCCATGGTGTGACGGGCGGTGTGTACAAGACCCGGGAACGCATTCACCGTGGCACGCTGATCCACGATTACTAGTAATTCCAGCTTCATGCACTCGAGTTGCAGAGTGCAATCCGAACTGAGGTATCTTTTGAGGATTTGCTTAACTTCGCAGTCTTGCTTCCTGTTGTAGATACCATTGTAGCACGTGTGTAGCCCAACACGTAAGGGCCATGAGGACTTGACGTCATCCCCACCTTCCTCCAGCTTATCACTGGCAGTTCTTTCAGAGTGCCCAACTTAATGATGGCAACTAAAAGTGAGGGTTGCGCTCGTTGCGGGACTTAACCCAACATCTCACGACACGAGCTGACGACAGCCATGCAGCACCTGTGTTTCGTCCGGCCGAACCGAAAACTCTAATCTCTCAGAGTCGCGACGAACATGTCAAGTGTTGGTAAGGTTCTGCGCGTATCTTCGAATTAAACCACATGCTCCACTACTTGTGCGGGTCCCCGTCAATTCATTTGAGTTTTAACCTTGCGGTCGTACTCCCCAGGCGGTGTGTTTATCGGTTTCCCTGCGACACTGAAAATAAATTTCCAACGTCTAACACACATCGTTTACAGCATGGACTACGAGGGTATCTAATCCTCTTCGCTACCCATGCTTTCGTTCCTCAGTGTCAGTAATGATCCAGAAAGCTGCCTTCGCATTTGGTATTCTTTCTAATATCTACGAATTTCACCTCTACACTAGAAATTCTGCTTTCCTCTATCATACTCTAGCTGAAAAGTTTTGATGGCAGTTCCAGAGTTAAGCTCTGGGATTTCACCACCAACTATTTCAACAACCTACGAACTCTTTAAGCCCAGTAATTCCGAACTACGCTAGGTCCCTTCGTATTACCGCGGCTGCTGGCACGAAGTTAGCCGGACCTTCTTATTCGGGTACAGTCATTTTCTTCCCCGACGAAAGAGCTTTACAACCCAAGGGCCTTCTTCACTCACGCGGCATCGCTGCATCAGAGTTTCCTCCATTGTGCAAGATTCCCCACTGCTGCCTCCCGTAGGAGTTTGGGCCGTGTCTCAGTCCCAATGTGGCTGATCATCCTCTCAAATCAGCTATTGATCACAGTCTTGGTAGGCCATTACCCCACCAACAAACTAATCAAGTGCAGGCTCATCCAATGGTGCATAAAGCTTTCTCCGTAAAGACTTATCCGGTATTAGCACAAGTTTCCTCGTGTTATTCCAGGCCAAAGGGCAGATACCCACATGTTACTCACCCGTCTGCCACTAAGTATTACTACTTCGTTCGACTTGCATGTGTTAGGCGTGCCGCCAGCGTACGTTCTGAGCCATGATCAAACTCTCAAGTTTAAAAACGGCGCACACTAGCTTCTATATAAATTCTAAGAATAAAATTTATATAATGTTGAAGTGTGTACGACAAATTTTGGTAACCTTAACCGTCCACACTTCTCTTCTTAAATTTTTACTTTTTAAATAGCTAACTGAGCCTAA
>CACKZG010000032.1 GCA_902604545.1 uncultured Pelagibacteraceae bacterium | reverse complement strand
AATAAAAAATATATTTATCATCCAAACTAAATGTTATTCCTCCTGATGTTTCTGCAATTTCTTTTGAAATAATTTTGTTTGTTTTTATATCTCTTAAATAAATTGTATAATATTCAGATCCTTTAAGATCCAAAGAGTATCCTAGATATTTATCATTGTTACTTACTTCTAAATCTCCAATACCAAAATATTCAGTTTTATGTTTTTCTTTTTCTTTATCTCCATTCCATATTTCCTCAATATTTTCTGAACCAATTTTTTTTCTAAGTTTTATGGAATAATTTCCTTTTGTTGTAGTTTTTGTCCAATACTCATAGGTGTGATCTTTATAGTGCAAAGATTCATCATCTAATTTAATTCTTGCTTTAATCTCATCAAATAATTTTTTTTGGATATCTTTTGTATCTTTTAAATGATGCTCTGAGTAAGCATTTTCATCTTCTAAATATTTTTTCACTTCAGGATCTAACTTGCTTTTATCTCTGAGAACTTCCAAAATATTATCTTGATGAATCCAGCTGTAATTGTCTTCCCAATCAATATTGTGACAAGTTTTTATCTCTAGTTTTTTTTTAAGTTGTGGTACTTTCATCTAATAAGGAAATATATGAATATTATTATTTATCTACTTGTAATTTTAGTCATCTTATATTTTTTATTAAGATGGTGGTCAAATATTTCTCCAAAAAAAATGTCAAAAGGAGTGAGGCTGATAACAATTTTATTATTGGCTTTATTAGCAGTTTTATTTGCTATTGGTGGAAAATTTCTACTCACATTGCCATTAACTCTTGCAAGCCTTGCTTTAGTTAAACTTAAAGGTTTATCATTGATTCAATTGCTTTCTCTTTATAGGCTTATTCAAACTTTAAGAAATTCTGGAAGATTTTCTTTTAATCAATATCAAAATAATAACTCTTCATCATTATCAATATCTGAGGCATATAAGATTTTAAATTTAGATATTAATAAAAAACCGACCAAAGAAGCACTAAACAAGGCTTACCAAAAAATTCAAAAAAAAATTCACCCTGATATTTCTCCAGAAACCTCAAGATTATCAGCTATTGTTAATGAAGCTAAAGAGATAGTACTTAAAGATATTTCTTAATTAATTATTGATAATAGCTTTTCGTATACCTTATCTGGATTAATTTTGTCTTTACCGCGCGTATTGTGAGAAACTGTTATTTCTCCATCAGGAATAATTGGATACATATTTGTGTTGTAAGAACCATAAATTAATGGAGTATCTGCCATTAGTGTAATTGTTTTAATTCCTAATGCTGATGATAAATGTGAGAAACTTGAATCATTGCATATTGCAACATTACAATTTTTAATAACAGGTAAAATTTCTCTTATATCAAGATTGTCTAGGGCAACACATTTTTCTTTAAATTTTGTATTATATAATTCACTTAAAATTTTTTGTTCATCTTCATTTTTACCTGTAGCTAAAAAAAATCTACATTTTCTAAAAGCTTCTAATTTTTCCATTAAGTCTAGAAAAGTTTTTGATGGTATTCTTTTTGTTGGACCTGAGCCACCAACACCCAATAAAACATTAAGTTCATCATTATTAATATTAAAGTTTACTGCTGTTTTTTGAACTAAACTATTATCAATTTGAATTTCTGGATTATCAATAATTTCGATATTTAAATATTTTTTTATTATAGCTTTAGCCGGCTCAGTGATGTGTTGATTTTGTTTTTCAAATAATGGGTATTGAAATATTTCTTTAACTCCTGCTAATCTAGAAATTAAGTTATATCTCAAAGAAGAATTAAATATAAAGACTTTATCGAAATTATATTTTTTTATATCGCTTGCTAATTTGAAAAATCCTTTAAAACCATCATGTTTTTGATTTATTTTATTGTCTCTTTCTAAGTGGATTATTTCATCAATATAATTTGTTTGATTTAAAAACTCCTTAGCTTTTGAATTTTCTTTAACCAACAAACTAACAGGTGCTCCAAATTTCTTTGAAATGGCTTTAATAAAAGGTAGAAAAATTACCGTATCACCTATGCCCATCCTGTTTTGAATAGCTAATATTTTCATAGTTAATTTATAAACTTTACTAATTAATATTTTTATATAAATTTTTATTATGAGTAAAATTAAAGGCATTTATGCGGCCTCAATGTCGATTTTAAATGATGATTTGACGCTTGATATTAAAAAAACCATTCTGCACGCAGAAATGGTTATAGACAATGGTTGTCATGGAGCAGCTATATTTGGAAGTACAGGGCAAGCTCAACTTATACCTGTCTCTGAAAAAATTAATTTGTTAAATCATTTGACTTCAAGCAAATACAAAGAAAAGTATATTATTGGCACTGGTTTAAATTCTTTAGGTGAAACAATTAATTTAATGAGAGTTTCTAAATCTTTGGGTTTTAATAAATTCTTAATTATGCCACCTGCTTACTATAAATATGGAGATAAAGAAGTAATAGAATTTTATAGCAAAATAGTAGAGGTAATTTCTGATTGTGAAATAGTACTATATAATTTTGAAAAACTATGTGGTTATAAGTTTAGTATTCAATGTGTTGAAGAGTTAGTAAAAAAATATCCAAAAAATATTATTGGAGTAAAAGATAGTTCTTACAATCTTTTTGAAAACTTAAAAATTAATAATTTTTCAGTTTTACCTGGATCAGAGTCTAAATTATTTAAAGGACTTCAATTAGGCTGTTCAGGAATTATCACAGCCACATGTAACGCTACTTCTGCACTGGCAAGAAAAGTATACGATGATTTTAATGATGGACGTGATCAGACAGTAAACCAAAATCTTTGCGATGTAAGAGCTGAATTTGAAAAATATAATTTGATTTCAGGTTTACATACTTACTTTACCCAAAAAGAAATATATTATAAAAATCTTTTACCACCACTTAGCATTTTAAACTCTAAAGATGAGTTAGATTTACTTAATAATTTAGAGAAATTAAATTTTTCATTAAAAAATACTGAGGCGGCTTAGATGCAACTAGCTAGGTTTTTAAATAATGTTTTTAAAAAAGACGGATTTATATTGGTTGATGCAAATTCAAAAAGTTACATTATTGGAAACCCAAAAAGTGAAAATCCTATAAAATTAAAAATATTAAATAAGAATCTTCATTATAAGTTATTATTTCATCCAGACTTGTATTTTGGGGAAGCTTATACTGATGGGGAAATAATTATAGAAAATGGAACACTAACTGATTTTTTAGACCTTTCTTTAATGAATTTTGGTAGAGGAGATTTAAATTTTTTCAGTTATTTAATAAACAGACTAAGAGGCTCTTATAGATATTTAACTAATTTTAATTTTATAAAAAAATCTAAGATGAATGTTTCGCATCACTACGATATTTCGGATGATCTTTATGATTTATTTTTAGATCCTAAAAGACAATATTCATGTGCATATTTTAAAAATTCAACAGATACATTGGAAACTGCTCAAAATAATAAAATTCAACATATAATAAAAAAACTTAACATAAAGCCAAATCAAAAAGTTTTAGATATTGGATGTGGATGGGGTTCTCTAGCAATAGATATTGCAAAAAGTGCAAACTGTGAAGTAACAGGCATTACACTTTCAGAAAATCAATTTAATTACTGCAAGAAAAGAGCAAAAGAACTTAATTTGGAAAATCAATTAAACTTTAAGTTAATGGATTATAGAGAGCTCAATGAAAAATTTGATAGAATAGTCAGTGTTGGCATGTTTGAACATGTAGGAAGAAAATTTTATAGAAAGTTTTTTTCACAAGTTGAAAAACTTTTAAAAGATGATGGAGTATCATTAATTCATACTATAGGATCAGTAAACCCGCCAAGAGATCCACATCCATGGATTACTAAGTATATTTTTCCAGGAGGCTATACTCCGAGTTTAAGTGAAGTAACAACACCAATTGAAAAAGCAGGCTTAATTGTTGCAGATATTGAGGTTTTAAGACTTCATTACTCACATACACTAAGACATTGGAAAGAAAATTGTATTCGAAATAAAGATAAAATAATTGAAATGTTTGATGAGAGATTTTTTAGGATGTGGGAATTTTATCTTGCTGGTTGTGAGATGGCATTTAAGTGGGGTGATCAAGTTGTATACCAATTTCAATTAACAAAGAATTATTCTTCTACACCTGTTACAAGAGACTATATTTATCAATAAATAATTGGTAGAAACTAACTCCGTCAAAATGAAAAAAAAGAAAAAAAAATTAAAAAAAAGTATTTCTAAAAATCAAAATAAAGCCAAAAAAAAAGCAAAAAAAACATCTAAAAAATCAAATAAATTTAATACTAAATTTAAATCTGTAAAAAGAATTTATAATCGAAGAAAACAGAAAAATAAAAAATCAAAAAAATCAAAAAAATTAAAAAAGATTTCAAAAAAATTTAAATCTATCTCACAAAAGAAACCAGATCTTCTTTTAAAGTTAGTTAACTTTCAAAATTCTCTAAAGCCTGAATTTAAGTTTAGATTAAATTTTGGTTTCGAAAAATATATTCAAGCATTTTTTGATAAGATAGCAGACACAATTTCACAATATAAAATTCTAAAAAAAGATGAAGCAAGAAGATTAAAATTAGAAAAACTAGAACAAGAAAGGTTAGAAAAGATTGAAATTGCAAAAGAAAAACAAAAAGATGCTGAATTAAAAGTTAAATTAAAAGAACAAGCTTTAAAAGATGAAATTAGATTAGAAAAACAAAGAACAAAAGAAATAAAATTATTCTTAAGAAAAGAACAGGCTCTTTTAAGAATTGAACAAGCAGAGAAACAAAAGCAATTTTTACAACGATTAAAATTAGATAAGCAAATTGAAAAGTTTAGAGTAAGAGAGGTTAAAGAATTAGAGAAATTAGAAAAAATTTCTTTAAGAGAAAAGAGAGAGGATTATGCTGGCTTACAACAAAGAATAGAAAAACTAAAAGAAAAATACCGAATTATTAGAGATCAAAAGATTAGGGAAAGAGTAGAGGCCTT
>CACKZG010000031.1 GCA_902604545.1 uncultured Pelagibacteraceae bacterium | reverse complement strand
TGAAGTAATAAAGCACCAACAACTCCCAATATAATTGGTGAAAATGATGATGCAGAACCCATAAATCCTGTAAGGTTTATGTTCCCAAAATTTCCAAGTAGAAAATCTATTATCCCCAGTCCTATTAATATGTATCCTAAAATTTGCATAAATTTAAACTATTTGGTTACTGGTTCTCCATCAAGATAATAATTGTTTTGATCTAAAACATTTGTATGCCAATTGTTTTTACAATGTTGACATTCAACATATGGTTGAGACTTTTCACCAACTGGTATTAATGGAATAAAAAAAAGTCTAAAGTAATCTCTGTTTGTTTTGACCAAATATCTTTTTATAAAATTACAATTTGGACAAATAAATTTTCCTTCTGCCTCTATAAAATATTTAGGTCCATTTCCAAAAATAATAATCATTTAAAAAAAAAAAAAAAGCGTTCTGTTGCCCGGCATTAGATTAAAAACTAGCATATTTGCCTAATTATTAAAACTACTTCATTGCAAACTTCATTGCCAGAATGACTTATTTTCTTTTCAGTTGCTTTTTTGATCTAACACTTCGTTGTAAATTTAATTAAACTGATATTATGAAAAATACTTTAAATAAATTTAATTTTATCCTTGGTATATTGAGTGTAATAATTACTTTCTTTCCTGGTATGCTAATAGGAGAATTTGCAATTATAGCAATAAATGTAATTGGAAAAATAATTAACTCTATAATTAGTATTTTTCCATCTATTTATCTAAGAGGTTTCATTGATATAATTTTTGAAGCATTCGCATTTACTGCAATAGGAAGAGGCATTGGTGTTGCCTTTATAATTTTTATTCCAATACTACTCTTTAGAAAATTTACTAAATTAAATATTAATTGGTTACCATCAATTATAATTTTAGTTCCAATATTACTATGGTTTGGAGGTATTAGACAAATCGAGAGATATGCTGAACTTTATGAAGGATTATACTTTGTATCAATCTCAGCAGGATTTATATTAGGAACTTTCTTGCCTTTGTACTACGCATATTTGTTTTCGAAAGAGGTAGACAAATCCTAAATTAAAAAGGGGCGTTCTGTTGCCCGGCAATAGATTAGAAATAGCATATTTGCTTGTTTTATCAAAACACTTCATTGCAAACTTCATTGCCAGAATGACTTATTTTATTTTTAGTTGGTTTTTTTGATCTTACACTTCATTGTAAAATTGATTAAACTTAATTTATGAAAAAATTACTATTCCTTATTTTTGCAGGTTTAATTTGGTGCAATGTGGTTTTTGCAGAAAAATATGTTTGTAGTTATCTTTATGATCAAAAACCTAAATCAATAGTTTTTGAAAGATCGGGTGATTATTTTATAAAATCAAATGAATCAAAAAACAAAATAATTTTTGAAGATCAACATGCAATAGTCCTAACAAATACGTTTACAGGTTTGGATGATTATGAACCCACAACCTTTTCTACAATAATTAATAAAAAAAAATTAAATTTTGTTTTTGTTGGTTTGTCATACAAGAGTAGTTCTGCAATTGTAGAGGGTGAGTGCGACGCCTTTTGACATAAAAGGGGCGTTCTGTTGCCCGGCATAAGATTAGAAAGTAGCATATTTGCTTACTTATTAAAACTACTTCGTTGTAAACTTCGTTGTCAGAATGACTCATTTTCTTTTCAGTTGGTTTTTTGCTCTAGTACTTCGTTGTAAAGTTTAATAAATTGAGTAAATGAAAAAAAAAGCATTATCTCCAGCAGCATTTATTTTTGTAGCACTAAGTGTTTTGTTATTATTTTTGAACAGCAGGTATTTTCCAGTTTTATTTTCAAGTCCTGATCATACAGTCCTAAAAGACTCTTCTTTGATTGATTTTAATTATTTTGTTTGGAGATTTTTTATGACTTTATCATGGTTATCTTTATGTCTTATTACAGGATTAATCATCGGTATTTTTGATAAAAAATTTTTAAAAGAATGGATCGATGAGTCGTTACCTATAAATTTATCAAAAAAATATAATTTGATTAATTGGGTTTTATATATAATTTTACTATCATTTATTTGGGTAATTATTTTATTGATACTTCATTTTATAAAACAAATGTTTTAAAAAAGGGGCGTTCTGTATCCGGGTTCCTTTATTTACTTACTATATTTAACACCAAATAAATGAAAAGTGCATGCTCTAGGTGTATGCTCTTTTTGTCAAAATCTGCTATGGTGAGATTATGAGTGAAGGATATTTAATCTATCTAATTACAACATTATTAGCACTCACCAATACATTATGGTCGAGATATCAACTAAATAAAGAAAAACAAACGAATAAACAAGAAGGTGTGAAATTTGGGGTCTTCTTATTAGTAATAATACCTGCTTATGCTATATTTATTTTTTGGTATTCAGGAATGGCAATTGGTTTTTATACAATAATAATTTTTATAATCACTCATTACATTTTTGAAAAAATATTTAAGTTACCAAATGATGCAAGGTTTAAAAAAAAATCATTATGAAAAAACTATTTCTATTTATCTTATTAAGTTTCATGATTGGTTTTTTAACTTCTTGCTCTGATAACGATAAAACTGAAAAACCAAAAGAAAAGTCTACAGCAGAGATTAGATTAGAAAAACAAACTCAAGATGTTAAAAACTGTGTAAGAACGCTTGGAAATGGTGTTTATAAAGATAAAAGTCTGAGTTGGAAGTTAGATAGTTGCAATGCAACTAATTAGAGATGAGCATAACAATTACACAATCAAATCAAAAAGATTATATCGGAAGAGATTTTTTATTTCATCTTAAAAAAGACAAAATAGTCATAGGAAATAAAATTTTAGGCATGGGTAAGAAATTTGAAATATCATGCAATGATGTTAAAGAATTTAAAGTTTTGGATGAAAACTCAAAACCAATAAAAGAAACAAGTGCTTTAAAAAAAACTGGTGGAGCAGTTGTTGGTGGATTATTGACCGGTGGAATTGGTGCAATAATTGGAGCAATTATTACTGGAAATAAAACTAGAAAAGACCTTAAAATAAACCTCGGGTTTAAATTGAAAAATAAAGACTGGTTTGTAGCAACATTAGAGGTAGATGATCAAAATAGTTTAACAGGAGGTATTTGGAAGAACGTGATTGAAGAAATTGTTAAAAGATTTTCAGTCAAATTAGAGGCGCCTTTTTAATTTTTAATATGAGAAAACTATCTTTATTTATCTTTCTGGTTACGATGGTTTGTAGTACAGGATTTGCAGACACTAAATATTCAGACTTATTAAAATTAAATAAATCAGATGATCCAAAAAAAGTCATAGAATTAATTGAAAAATTAACTTTAGGTTTTGAGATTGAAACTAGTTTTATAGAAGATTGTGCAAGTCATCTTAAAATTTTTAAAGAAAAATCTAATGATAAATGTGCTAAAGTACTTAATAGGGGAGACTCAATGGATAGATTGCTCAATATCTTTGGAAGCAGTGAATTTAAAACTAATGTCTTAAATTTATCAAAGCAAATAGACAATAACAGTATAGATTTTATAAATGGGAATGAACTAATGAGTAAATTTGAAATTCTTATAGAAAAACATGATCAATTTTCAGATGGAACTAAAACTGTGTCATTCTTAATGCAAAATTTATAATAAAAAAAGTGTCTGCTCTAAATTAGGTGTATGCTTTGGTGTATGCTCTTCAAATTAAAATAAGTTAATAGAATCAATATGGATTAGTAATTAAGGGGCGTTCTGTTGCCAGGTGCCCCGGACCCCGTTTGCTTAATTAACTAAGTTAATTAGGCAGCAAGTGCGTAACTTTCGTTAGCAATTATAAAATAGCCCGTTACGGTGGAACAATCCCGAACGAAAGAATAGCTTTTAGTCACCCGTCGAATCTAGTTCACCCCCATAAGTTGTAGTGGTGGAGGTGGTGGGTACTGCCCCCACGTCCGCAATGGTTATTACGAAATTCGTTTATCGTCATAGTTGGAAATCCAACATTATTAATATAAAAGTAATTACAACAGATTCAATAACAATCATGAAATTAACTAAAGAACAACAAGAAGAAATAAAAAATCAACAATCTCAAAGCAGTCAAACAAAAAGAGTTACTGCTCCTGAACTTGAAAAAATCCTATATGAAGCAATCCCAGCTTTAGATCATGGTTTTGTAAGAGTAGTTGATTATATGGGAGATGACACATCCATAGTTCAATCAGCCAGAGTTTCATATGGAAAAGGAACAAAACAAGTTTCAACAGATAAAGGTTTAATTAAATATTTGATGAGGCACTGGCACAGCACTCCATTTGAAATGTGTGAAATTAAATATCATGTTAAGCTACCAATATTTATTGCAAGACAATGGATTAGACACAGAACAGCAAATGTTAATGAATACTCAGCAAGATATTCAATTCTAGATAAAGAATTTTATTTACCATCACAAGAAAATTTAGCTGCTCAATCGACTAGCAACAGACAAGGTAGAGGAGAAGTCTTGGAGGGAAAACAGGCAGATGAAGTTTTGGAACTTTTAAAAAGTGATGCAGAAAGAACCTATGACAATTATGAGACTATGCTTAATGAAAGATTTGATGGATCAACTATTGATGAAAATAAAAAAGGTTTAGCTAGAGAACTTGCAAGGATGAATTTAACACTAAATACCTACACACAATGGTATTGGAAAACTGATTTATTAAATTTAATGAATTTTTTGAGATTAAGAGCTGATAGTCATGCTCAATATGAAATTAGAGTTTATGCAGATATAATGCTGGATACTGTAAAAAAATGGGTTCCTATAACTTATGATGCTTTTATGGATTATAGAGTTGGCGGTACCGAAGTTTCTGCAAAAGGAAAATTAATTATTCAAAAACTTATCAAAGGTGAAAAAGTAGATGTTGATAGTTCTGGGTTATCTAAAAGAGAGTGGAATGAATTAATGACTGCTTTTGATCTTAAAGATAAGTTGATTTAATTTTTTCAGCAAAACTTAAATATATCTTAGAAATTTCATGCTCAGGACTAGCTTCTACAATTGGCTTTCCTTCATC
>CACKZG010000030.1 GCA_902604545.1 uncultured Pelagibacteraceae bacterium | reverse complement strand
AGCATTTTTACCTTTAACATCCGTTATTGTTGTCATAGGAAAGTTAATATTAAAATTTACCTCACAAAATTCTTTGATATCTGCATTATTATTTTTTTCTTGATTAAATGAATTAGATGGAACACCAAGAACAATCAAACCTTTTTCTTTATATAAATCCCACAATTCTTGTAAGTCATCATATTGTTTTGTAAATCCGCAATAACTTGCTGTATTTACAACTAAAATAACTTTATTTTTGTAATCTTTAAAATTAATTGTCTCACCAGTTATGCTCTCTATAGTGAAATCATAAATTTTTTTTTCATAATTTGCAGTTGCTGAAGTTTTAAAAAAAAACATAATTATAGATATTAGAAATATTACTTTTTTCATTTATTGGGTTTATTTGGTGTAAGTAATATTAAAAAATAACCAAATAAAGTTGATAACAATGATCCAGTTAATACACCTATTTTTACACCATCCATATATTGCATGTTTTCAACAAAAGCTAAATTTCCAACAAATAAACTCATAGTAAAACCAATCCCAGTAAGTACTCCTACACCATAAAAATTATACCAACTTGTATCATTTGGCATTTGAGCCACCTTCAATTTTATTGATACATAAGAAAACACAAAAACACCAAGTTGTTTACCTAAGAATAGTCCTAGTACTATACCTAGGGGGACCTTATCCAGTAACGACGCAAATGATAAACCTTCTAGAGATACACCGGCATTTGCAAATGCAAATAATGGCATTATTCCAAAAGCAACATATGGACTAATTGCATGTTCAATTTTTATTAATAAAGAAAAATCTTTTTCTTTTTTTCTATGAGGAATTGTCATGGCTAACAAGACACCAGCAATAGTAGCATGTATTCCTGAGTTATGTGTAAAATCCCATAGGAATAGTCCTACAACCAAATAAGGTAGAAATTTTTTAATGTTAAATTTGTTAATTAATAACAAAACAATAAAAGCTAATAACATTAAAGTTAAATATTTAATGCTCAAATCTCCAGAGTAGAACAGGGCGATAATTACTATTGCTCCTAAATCATCAATTATAGCTAATGCTGTTAAAAATACTTTTAAAGACAAAGGAACTCTTTTACCTAACAAAGATAAAACACCTAAAGAAAAAGCGATATCAGTTGCTGAGGGAATTGCCCATCCATTTAAAGTTTCACTATCACCTAAATTTATAAAAACATAAAACAGTGCAGGAACTAACATTCCTCCTACAGCAGCAATTATGGGCAATAAAGCTTGTTTAATATTAGAAAGTTCACCTTGTAAAAATTCTCTTTTAATTTCTAAAGTAACAAAGAAAAAGAAAATTGCCATCAAGGCATCATTGATCCAATGCAATACTGATAATTTTAATCCAAAATTATTAATACCTATGAATAAATACTTATTCAGAGTATCAAAATATAAGTCTGCTAGCCCGGAATTGCTTATAAATAATGCGATTATTGCTGCAAACAACAATACAAGTCCACTTGCAGCTTCTAATTTAAAAAACCATCTAAAAGGCTTAGATATATAATTAATCATAAAAAATTAAATTAGGTCTATAATAAATAGTTTTATATCTTGCAATGTTTCAAAAAGGTTAAATAGTATAATTTCTAGTCCTGGAAAAATATTAATTAGTGGAGTTTTTAGAGTATCTAACAAGATTATAAATGCTACAAAAGATATAATAAATACTATTAAATAAGAAAAAAACTTACTTCCCTTATTTTCTGTTTTTTTAAGTGTAGTTGTATTTTTTTGTTTTTCTGAATTTTTTTCTTTTTTTTTAATATTTATTTCAGTTTTAATTATTTCTTCTGGTTGTTTTTTCTCTTCTATTTTATCCTCTTTATTTTCAGCTTTTGATTCAATGTCTTCACTGATGATTTCCTGTTTTAACTCTAGTACTTCATTATTTTTTTCTTGGATATTATAAAACCAAATATGATTGCATGATCCACATTGCAAATCTCTACCTTCATCTGGTATTAAAGAGTTATTAATTTTAAATTGCTTGTTACAATTTGGACAAGTAATTATCATGCTTCGTTATATATCAGATTTTTATCAAATTTCTTTTAATTTTGGCTTCTTTATGCATTGAAATTATCAATAACTGCTGTATTAGTACTCGGATCGGAGTGTAGCGCAGCCTGGTAGCGCATCTGGTTTGGGACCAGAGGGTCGCAGGTTCGAATCCTGCCACTCCGACCATCTTTTATGAAAAAAGCAATTATTTACATTCCAAACAAAAATCCAATGCAATCAGGATTGGCTAAAACAGATAAGTGGATTTTAGAATTTAAAACAAAAGATCCAACAAAAAATCCTTTAATGGGTTGGGAAAGTTCATCTGATACATATACTGAGTTAAAATTAGAATTTTCTTCAAAAGAATTAGCTATCAATTATGCAAAAAAAAAGAAAATAGATTATGAATTAATCGAGCCTCGTAAAAGAAAAACAGTAAAGAAATCCTACGCTGATAATTTTTTAAAATAAATAATGTTTAGATTTTTTACACAACGAAATTGGTTTCTCTGGTCATGGTTTGGTTCAGCTATTATTTTGTCATCACTTTGGATACAGGTTAAAATTGATGTCAAAATAAATGAGTGGTTTGGTGAATTTTATGACATGATTCAAAAAGCGTTAGGTGCACCAAATTCAATTACTATAGAGGAGTATTGGTCAAGTCTGTTGTCATTTATTACATTGGCTGCCATGTATGTTGGTGTTGCTGTGATAGTTAGTTTTTTTACTTCACACTATTTGTTTAGATGGAGAACAGCAATGGTTGAATGGTATCACAGTGTATACGACAAAGCCCGAAAAATAGAAGGGGCTGCACAACGAGTACAAGAAGATACTATAAAATTTTCAAGAATAATGGAGTCACTAGGAACAAGTTTAATTGAAGCTGTAATGATCTTGGTCGAATTTATGCCAATATTATTTGGTTTAAGCATTGGAATACCTATTTTCTTTTTTGGTGATTGGGATTATGGTTTGATTGTTGGTGCACTGATCTGGTCTGTAGGAGGAACAATATTTTTAATCGTACTTGGGCTTATTCTTAGATTAGTAGGTGTTGAATACGATTTACAAAAAAAAGAAGCTGCCTATAGAAAAATACTCGTAATAGCCGAAGATGACGGTACTGTAAGACCAAAAACTATTGAAGAATTATTTGATGGTGTAAGAAACATTCATTTTTTAAGTTACATCAGGTACTTATATTTTAATATAGGAAGAATTGCCTATCTACAAGCTAATGTATTATCTGCATATGTATTTTTAGCACCTGCAATTGTTGCTGGCGCTGTTACTCTTGGTGTTATGCAACAAATAATAAGAGCATTTGGAAGAGTTGAAGGGTCAATGCAATATATATTAAAAGCATGGCCTACAATCATAGAGCTTGCTAGTGTGTATAAACGTTTAAGAGAGTTTGAATCTAAAATTAAATATGATGAACTAATTGATAAAAAAGCTTAATGCCTATAGAAAAAAAATTTGTTGATCAATTCATTAATGTATCATCAAAAGCAGCACTATCATCTTCATACTTAGTTGGAAAAAAAGATAAAATTGCAGCAGATAAAGCTGCAGTTGACTCAATGAGGTCAGAACTTAACAAAATGAATATTCAAGGAAGAATAGTTATAGGCGAAGGTGAATTGGATGATGCTCCAATGCTTTATATAGGGGAAAGACTTGGAAATAAAAATGGTCCTGAATTAGACATAGCAGTTGATCCTTTAGAAGGAACAAATTTTGCTGCTAATAACCTACCAGGGGCATTATCTGTTATTGCAGTATCAGAAAAAAACAATTTGTTTAACGCACCAGAAACTTATATGGATAAAATCTCAACAAGGGTTAAAGAAAAAAATGTTGTTGATCTTGATTTTTCTATTAAAAAAAATATTTCAAATCTAAGCGATTATTTAAATAAAAAACCTGAAAATTTAACAGCATGTCTATTAGACAGACCAAGACATAAAAAAATTATAAATGAACTTACAGAACTTGGAGTAAAACTCAAGTTAATCACTGATGGTGATGTATCTGGAGCTTTAATGGTAACAGATGATAAGTTTAATGTAGATATATTTTTAGGAATTGGTGGTGGCCCTGAGGGTGTTTTGGCTGCTGCGGCATTAGATGCTTATGATTGCAGTTTTCAAGGGAGATTTTTATTTGAGACTAATGACGATATAACTAGAGCAAAAAAAATGGGTATAAAAGATTTATCAAAAAAATATGAAATTCATGAAATAATTTCTGGTGATTCAATTTTTTGTGCAACAGGAATAACTTCTGGTGATTTAGTATCAGGTATTAAAATTGAAAATAATGTTTTTGTTTCAGAAACATTGGTCACTCACAAATCGACAGGATTAAAAAAGGTAATTAAATTGAAACAAAATATTTGATGATATACTTGATTAATTATCTAATTTACAATAAAAAGCAGCTTCCGGTCCCTTCGTCTATCGGTTAGGACACGTGGTTTTCATCCTCGAAAGAGGGGTTCGATTCCCCTAGGGACCGCCAAAAAACATGCCTCATTATGTATATATGCTCAAAAGCATTTCTCATAAAAAAGTTAAGACTTATGTCGGATACAGTATTAATTATAAAAGAAGATTAATAAAACATAATTTAGGTAAGGGTGCAAAATCAACTAGAGGATATAAATGGATATTAATTTTCAAAAAGCTTTTTAAAACCAAAACCAAAGCATTAAAATTTGAATATGAGCTTAAAAAAAATAGAAAAAAACGCTTAACTATATTAGAAGAATATTATGAGCAAAGATCTTAAAATTGCTACTTTATTACCATATAAAGAAAATTACACATTCAATAAGGCTCAGGCTGCTGCTATATGGGTATGTGATTTTTATAAATTTTCAAAATTTAAAAATCAAAATTATATTTTTGGAAATACAAAAGGTAAAGATTATTTAACTAAAAATTACATAAACATTAATATAAGCAATCTTAAGTCAAAATTTTCTAGTTCAACAAATGAATATTGTAAAAATTTTATTAAAAAAAATCAAAATACATATTTTGATATTATTGAAATTCATAATCGACCTTTAGTTTTTAATTTTTTAAAGAATGAAATTAATACAAAATATATAATGTACTTTCATAATGATCCTTTATCCATGAATGGGTCTAAAACTGTCAATGAAAGATTAAAATTATTAGATGAAATAGATAAAATAATATTTGTAAGTAAATGGGTTCAAAATCGTTTTTTCTTAAATTTAGATAAAAAATTAATCAATAAAACTGAAGTAGTATACCCAAGTATACA
>CACKZG010000029.1 GCA_902604545.1 uncultured Pelagibacteraceae bacterium | reverse complement strand
CAAATGAATTTCTGATAAAGTATCCATATTATGTCTATTTTTTCCTGCATCTAAAACATAAGACATCAACATTGTATCTTCCATTGATGAAAGTGTTATTCCGCACTTATAAAATACGATAAAATCAAATTTTATATTTTGACCTATTTTTTTTATACTGGGATCCTCTAATATTTTTTTTAATTTTTTAGTTACTGCGTCTTTATTTAGACACTTGGGTGACTTATGACCAACTGGTATGTAACATGCCTTTCCTATTTTAGAACAGAGAGAAATACCCACTAAATCTGCTTGATGAGGATCTAATGAAGTGGTTTCTGTATCTACAGCAACTTCACCAACTTCTTCTGCTTCCTGTATCCATTTATCAATTTCATCTAAGCTGTTGATTAAGTAATAATTTTTATTATTTATCGTTTGTTGTTTTTCTAAGTTTTGAGTTTCAATCTTGTTACTTTCTAGTTCAGGTTCTCCATAAGCAGAAATTGCAGAACTTAACAACCTGTTAAATTCCATTTCTCTTAAAAATTTATATAATTTATCTTTATCTATATTTTGCAATTTAAATTCACTTAACTCTCTATTAACAGGAGAGTTATGATCTAATGTTACAAGTTTTTTACTTATTAATGCTTTATCCTTGTTCTCTATTAATGTTTCTCTTCTTTTATTTTGCTTAATCTCATGAGCGGATTTTAGTAAATTTTCTAAAGTACCATATTTATTAATTAGCTCTGCAGCCGTCTTAACACCTATCCCTGGAACACCAGGAACATTATCACTACTATCTCCTGCTAAAGATTGCACATCAATAACTTTTGAGGCATCTACTCCAAATTTTTTTAAGACATCATCATCAGTTATAAATTTATTTTTCATAGGGTCAAAAATTCGAACCCCTTTTTTGTAAAGCTGCATTAAATCTTTATCTGATGATACAATTGTAACCTTTGCACCCTTTTTAAGGATTTGATCAACATATGTAGCAATTAAATCATCTGCTTCATAATTAGGAAGATCTACAGATGGTAAATTGAATGCTAGGACTGACTTTCTTATATATTCAAATTGAGGGGCCAAATCATCAGGCGCCTCTGACCTATTAGCTTTGTAATCACTATAAATTTCATTTCTGAAAGTTTTTCTTGCAGAGTCGAATATTACTGCAAAATGTGTTGGTTTTTGTAAGTTTTGATTAGATTTTGAATCCTCTAATAATTTAAATAACATACTGCAAAAACCACTTACAGCACCTGTTGGAAGTCCATCACTTTTTCTAGTCAACGGAGGCAGAGCATAATAAGCTCTAAAAATATAACCAGAGCCATCAATCAAATAAAAATGATCTGTTTTTTGAATTTTATTCATGAAGTAATATTAAATATTATAATGATAATATGTTCTGTATATAAAAAAATTTACTTTCAATTATTATAACAATTATAAGTAGATTATTTTTTATATTTTGAGTATTATTTAACAATGGAATTAACAAAAAATCTCACGCAAGCTAAACTATTTAAATCTCTGGTTGTTATTGTTCTTGGTTCAATAGCTCTAACCATATCAGCAAAGATCAAAATTCCTTTCTATCCAGTTCCTATGACTATGCAAACATTTGTTGTATTATTTTTAGGAATAAGTTTGGGGCATAAAATTGCACTAGCTACAATTGGTCTATATCTAATTGAAGGAATTGCAGGACTTCCTGTATTTTCAAATTCTCCAGAAAAAGGCGTTGGATTAGTTTACTTTACAGGACCAACTATGGGTTACTTAATTGGTTTTTTAACAGCTTGTTACTTAGCCTCTAAAATAAAGATTGATGATAATTTATTCGTTGTTTTATTTAAGTTAATTATTGCAACTTCAACAATCTATATTTTGGGTCTTATTTGGCTTGGAACATTGATTGGATGGGATAAGCCAATTTTTACTTTAGGTGCAAAACCGTTTCTATTAGCCGAGATTTTTAAAATTATGCTTTTAGCTCTTTTAACTAGGCAAATAATTAAAATTAAAAAATTTATCTAGGTGATCTTTTAGAAAGAATTCTTTGAAGAGTTCTTCTGTGCATTTTAAGTCTTCTAGCTGTTTCTGAAACATTCCTGTTACACAGCTCGAAAACTCTATGTATATGTTCCCACTTAACTCTGTCAGCCGACATGGGGTTTTCTGGTGGTGCTGCTTTTTTTGAAGGATCTGCCAATAATGCTTTCTCTACATCTTCTGCATCAGCAGGTTTAGCTAAATAATCTATAGCGCCTTCTTTGATTGCAGCAACTGCCGTTGGAATATTTCCATAACCAGTTAACATAATAATTCTACTATCACTATTTGAAGATTGAATTTCTTTTACAACCTCAAGTCCATTACCATCTCCAAGTCTTAAATCTACAACAGCAAAACCATGTTTTTTAGCTTTTACAGATTCAACTCCCTTTTGTACACTCTCTGCTTGAAAAACTTCAAATCCTTTTTTTTCCATAGCTCTTGCTAAACGCTCACGGAAAGGATTATCATCATCCACGATTAATAATGACTTATTCTCAAAATCACTAAGATTCTGCAGTTTTGTCTCTTCTTTCATAACCCTTATATGGGGTCTCTGCAAAATATTACAATATATGAATTTTACGCATTTCTGGCTTGAATTATTTGCTTTACTTTAGTGCTGTTTACTTTATATGCCAAAAAATATTAAAGTTTTTTTTAAAAAGACTTTTTTTTATTAAATTTTTTTTGGAGGCATTTAAAATGCAAAAATTTAAATCAGTTGAAGAATTAGTTAATCAGCTGAAACCTGAAAAACCAGTTTACTGTATAAGAAAGAATTCCATAAGATCTGCTGTTAAATTTTTCCTGAACAAATTCCAAGGAAAAATTTTATATGCAGTCAAAACTAATCCACACCCTGAAGTTATCAAAACAATCATAGAAAGTGGAGTTAAACAATTTGATGTTGCATCAATTGAGGAAATTAAAAGTATTAGAACTTTTAGCAATACAGCTAAATGCTCTTATATGCATACTGTTAAAAGTAGAGAAAGTATAAAAGAAGCATATTTTAATTATGGTGTAAAAACTTTTTCATTAGATACTAAAGATGAGCTGATTAAAATAATTGAAAGCACAAATAATGCTAAAGATTTAGAGTTATTTGTAAGAGTTGCTGTTTCAAATGAACACGCAGAAATTGATTTATCAAAAAAATTTGGTGCTTTAACTTCAGAAGCAATAGGTTTGTTAAGACTTGTAAAACAATATGCTAAAAAGATTGGTTTAAGTTTTCACGTTGGATCACAATGTATGCATCCAATTTCTTATTCGAAAGGAATTAGTGAAATTGGAAATATAATTAAAAAGACAAAAATTATTCCACATTACATTAATGTAGGTGGGGGTTTCCCTACAATCTATCCTGACTTAATTCCACAATCTTTAGATAGTTATTTTAATGAAATAAATAAGGGTTTAGAAAATTTAAAGCTTGAAAAACTCCCTGAAATTATTTGTGAGCCTGGCAGAGCTATTGTTGCAGAAAGTGGCTCAACAATTGTAAGGGTTAATTTAAGAAAAAAACAAAAGCTTTATATTAATGATGGTACCTATGGTACTCTTTTTGATGCAGGCACACCAAACATTGTATTCCCATCTAGAATGATTAAAGAAAATTCTAATAAAATAATTTCAAAAAAATTAACTGCTTTTGATTTCTTTGGACCTACATGTGATAGTATGGATTATATGAAAGGTCCTTTTTTGCTTCCAAAGAATATTAAACAAAATGATTATATTGAACTTGGTCAACTTGGAGCATACGGATTGACATTTAGAACTCAGTTTAATGGTTATTATTCAAATGAAATTTACGAAGTTGAAGATAATCCAATAATGACAATGTATGATAAAGACATTAACAAAGCTAATATGGTAGCTTAATGTCTAGTCAAAAAAATCCAGGTCATAACAGTAAAAGAGATTTCTTAAAAAATCCTGTTGAACACATCGATATAACTTCTTTTGATAGTAGAAAAATTATTTCCTCAATGGAAAAAATGTCATTTGTTTCTAGAGAAACAGCAAATGCTGCTAATATTTATAATGAGATGCTTAAAGATAAAGATTGTACAATTTTCCTTACTTTAGCAGGCTCCACTTCAGCAGCTGGATGTATGAATATTTATAAAGATTTAGTTAAATATAATATGGTAGATGCAATCGTTGCAACAGGTGCCTCAATTGTAGATATGGATTTTTTTGAAGCTCTTGGTTTTAAACATTATCAAGGTTCACAATTTCAAGATGATACTGAGTTGAGGAATAACTATATAGATAGAATTTACGATACCTACATAGATGAAGAAGAACTTCAAATGTGTGATAAAATCATATGTGAAATCGCAAATAACTTAGAGGGGAGAAGCTACACTTCAAGAGAGTTCATTTATGAAATGGGAAAATATTTAAAAAATAACTCAAAAAAAAAGCACTCTTTAATTGAAACCGCTTTTGATAACAATGTTCCTATTTTCTGCCCTGCTTTCACTGACTCAAGCGCAGGATTTGGGTTAGTTATGCATCAAGAACAAAATCCAAAAAAACATATGACCATAGATTCAGTTAGAGAATTTAGAGAACTAACAGAAATTAAAATCAAATCTAAAGGTTCTGGATTATTTATGATTGGTGGTGGTGTACCAAAAAACTTTATTCAAGATACTGTTATTTGCGCTGAACTATTAGGAAAAGATGTAGACATGCATAAATATGCTGTTCAAATTACTGTTGCTGATAGTAGAGACGGTGCTTGTAGCAGCTCCACATTAAAAGAAGCAAGTTCTTGGGGGAAAGTAGATATTACTAAAGAACAGATGGTGTTTGCAGAGGCAACTAGTGTTTTGCCATTGATTGCTAGTGATGCTTATCATAAAGGTGAGTGGAAAAACAGAGCAAGAAAAAACTTTACAAAAATTTTTGAATAAAATTGAAATATCTCTCAAATAAAAACGGATTTTTAGGAATTGATAATAAATTTAGCTTTAAAGAAAAAGCTGTAATTGTTCCATTTGGTTTAGAAAAAACTGTCAGTTATGGGGGAGGAACAAGAAATGGACCTAAAGAAATTATAAAAGCATCTCATCAAGTTGAGTTATATGATGAAGAGCTTAACTGTGAACCTTATAAGAAAATAGGTATTAAAACTTTAAAACCATTTAAAATTGATAAAAACATTAAAAAAGCACTTAATAAAATCTCAAAGATTAATAAAGAGATTTTAGATAAAAAACTTTTTCCAATGACTTTGGGCGGAGAGCATTCAATAACCCCTGGATGTATTGTTCCTTTTGCTAAAAAATATGAAAATATTTGTCTTTTGCATTTTGATGCTCACACAGATTTACGTCAGAGCTATAATGGAGAAAAATTTTCACATGCCTCAGCAATTAGAAGGTGTCTGGATTATAAAAATGTTTCTTTAATTTCATTCGGAATAAGAAACATCTCAGAAAGTGAAATACCATTTTTAAAAAAAAATTCTTCAAGAATAAATATTTTTTGGGCAAAAGATAAAAAAAAATGGAATTTGTCTAAATTTAAAAAACTTATTAAAAACAAAACTGTTTATCTTACATTCGATGTAGATGGACTAGATTC
>CACKZG010000028.1 GCA_902604545.1 uncultured Pelagibacteraceae bacterium | reverse complement strand
AAGATAGATACTTAGGTTTAAATGAATCTTACCAAGATTTATTTGCAAGAGTAGCAAGCACTTATGCAGATGATAATTTACATGCTCAAAGAATTTATAATTACATAAGCAATCTTTGGTTTATGCCAGCAACACCGGTTTTATCAAACGGTGGTACAAAAAGAGGATTACCAATTTCATGTTTTCTAAATGAAGCATCTGATAGCTTAGGAGGCATTCTTGATTTATGGAGTGAGAATGTTTGGCTAGCAGCAAAGGGTGGAGGAATTGGAAGTTACTGGGGTAACTTGAGATCTATCGGTGAAAAAATAGGAAGAGTTGGAAAAACTTCAGGAATAATTCCTTTTATAAAAGTTATGGATTCTTTAACAATGGCTATCAGTCAAGGATCATTAAGAAGAGGCTCTGCTGCATGTTATCTACCAATTGATCATCCAGAAATAGAAGAATTTATTGAAATGAGAAGGCCAACGGGTGGTGATCCAAATAGAAAAGCTCTAAACTTGCATCACGGTGTTTTAGTTTCAGATGCGTTTATGAGAGCAGTAGAAACGGATGAACAATGGGCTTTAAAAAGTCCCGCTGACGGAAGTATTCAACAAACTATTTCTGCAAGAAATTTATGGATAAGGTTATTAACTGCAAGAATTGAAACAGGTGAGCCATATATAATTTATATTGATACTGTTAATAGACAAATTCCACAACATCATAAGTTAGCAAATCTTACCGTTAAAACTTCTAACTTATGTAGCGAAATAACTTTACCAACAGGAATTGATAAAGATGGAAGAGATAGAACAGCTGTATGTTGTTTATCATCTCTAAATCTAGAAAAGTATGACGAATGGAAAGATGATCCAGATATGATTAGTGATGTGATGAGATTTTTAGATAATGTCTTATCTGATTTCATTAATAAAGCACCAGATCAATTTAAAGATGCAAAATATTCAGCTGAAAGAGAAAGAAGTGTTGGATTAGGTGTAATGGGCTTTCATTCTTTTTTACAAAAAAATAGAATTCCACTTGAATCAGTTATGGCAAAGTCATGGAATAAAAAAATATTTAAAAATATTCATGAAAAAGTTAATCAAGCTTCTAAAGATTTGGCTGAGGAGAGAGGTGCATGTCCAGATGCAGCAGAGTATGGTTATAAAGAAAGATTTTCTAACAAGACAGCAATTGCTCCAACTGCTTCAATCTCAATTATTTGTGGAGGAGCATCACCAGGAGTAGAGCCAATTGCTGCAAACAGTTATACTCATAAAACTCTTTCAGGGTCTTTTAATGTTAGAAATAGATATTTAGAAGAAATTCTTCAATCGCATGGAAAAAATGATGAAGAAACTTGGTCTAGTATTACTACAAATCAAGGATCTGTTAATCATCTAGATTTCCTAACTGATTTAGAAAAAGATGTATTCAAAACTGCATTTGAACTTAATCAAAATTGGATAATTGAATTAAGTGGTGACAGAACACCATTTATTTCACAGGCACAGTCAGTAAATCTATTTTTACCAGCAGATGTTCATAAGAAAGAATTACACAAAATTCATTTTGATGCTTGGAAAAAAGGCTTAAAGAGCCTTTATTACTGTAGGTCAAAATCAATTCAAAGGGCTGAGAATGTCAACGATTCAAAATCAACTGATATTTTAGCAAATGTTTACAAAAATAAATCAAACGAAAGTCAAGAACAAGAGTACGAGGAGTGTTTATCATGTCAGTAGCAGAAAATATAAATAAAGAAACAGTTCAAACAAAAAAAAATAATAATGGTTTGTTAGTAGCTAACCCAGTTTATAAACCATTTAGATATCCTTGGTGCTACGATGCTTGGTTAACACAACAAAGAATTCACTGGTTGCCTGAAGAAGTGCCACTGGGAGATGATGTAAGAGATTGGCAAAAAAATCTAAGCCCATCAGAAAAAAACTTATTAACTCAGATCTTTAGATTTTTTACTCAAGCTGATGTTGAAGTAAGTAATTGTTACATCAGACATTACATGAATGTGTTTAAACCAACAGAAGTTTTAATGATGATGTCAGCTTTTGCTTCTATGGAAACAGTACACATTGCAGCTTACTCACATTTATTAGATACAATTGGAATGCCTGAGTCTGAATATTCAGCCTTTATGAAATATAAAGAGATGAAAGACAAATATGATTACATGCAAGGCTTTGATGTTAAATCTAACCATGACATTGCAAAAACCATAGCAGTGTTTAGTGCCTTTACAGAAGGTTTACAATTGTTTGCAAGTTTTGCAATTTTGTTAAATTTTCCAAGACACAATAAAATGAAAGGTATGGGTCAGATCGTTACTTGGTCTGTAAGAGATGAAACATTACATTGCAATTCAATGATCAGGCTCTTTAAAGATTTCATTAAAGAAAATCCTGAAACATGGACTCCGCAATTGAAAAAAGAAATTTATGAAGCTTGCAGAACTATAGTTGAGCACGAAGATGCTTTTATAGATTTGGCATTTCAAATGGGTCCAATGGAAGGATTAACAGCTGAGGATGTTAAAAAATATATTCGTTTTATTGCTAACAGAAGATTAAGCCAGTTAGGTTTGGAGGGGATTTATGATATTGACAAAAATCCTTTAACTTGGCTTGATACAATGCTTAATGCTGTTGAGCATATGAATTTCTTTGAAGGTCGTGCAACAGAATATTCAAAAGCATCAACACAAGGAACATGGGCAGAAGCTTTTAGTTAAAATCTCTTTAACTTCTGTTTTTTCAAAAAAATCGTAATATATTCCCAATATTAAAGATTATTTTATGATGCATAATTTTGGCTTAGTTGTTATAGGTGCGCATTTTGGTGTTTGGCTTAAAGACCAAATAAATTCCGTAAAGAATGAAAAAATTTTACTGGTTGAACCAGTTCCATATAATTATAATAGACTTAAAGAAGATTTTAAAAATAATAAAAATATCCATATATGCACCAATGCTATTTTTTCTGAAAATAAAATAAGAAAATTTTATTATGTTAATGAAAATTCAATTCCTAAACTTGGAAAACATTGGGCTAGTGGCATAGGTTCTTTTAATAAAAATCATATTTTAGAGCATAAAACCAAAAGATTTAAAATTGAAGATCATGATATTGTAGAAATTGAGATTGAATTTATTACATTCGATAGTTTAATTAAAAAATATTTAATTAAATCAATAGATAAGCTTCAAATTGATGTCGAGGGAGCTGAGTATGAAATTTTAAAATCAATCGATTTCAAGACTATAGAGATTAAATCAATTCAATTTGAATCAAAACACTTTGATGGTACTTTTAAAGAGGGGCCAAAATTAGACGAAATAAAGCAAAAACTTAAATCTGAGGGATACAATCTTAATCAAATTGATAATGAAAATATAATTGCCAATAGATGATTACCTATAATTTAATTCCATAACTTTACGATGCTTGCTTCCTTTGTATTTTGCCAAAGGTCTTATCAGTTTGTTTGCTGCATGTTGTTCCATTATGTGTGCTGACCAACCTGTAATTCTCGATATTACAAATATAGGTGTAAAGAAATCAGTATCAAAACCCATTAGATGATAAGTAGGTCCTGTTGGATAGTCAACATTAGGATGAATATTTTTTTCTTTAATCATTACTTTTTCTACAATGTCGTAAATTTTTTCAAATTTTTTGTCTTTTTTAATTTTTGCAACTTTACCAAAATACTCTCTCATAGTTGGTACTCGGGAATCACCAGATTTATAAACTCTATGACCAAAACCCATAACAACTTCTTTATTTTTTAATGCATTATTAATCCATTTTAATGCATTTGCAGGTTTTTTAATTTTGTTCATCATGTGCATTACCTCTTCATTAGCACCTCCGTGCAAAGGACCTTTCAAACTTGCAATTGCACCTGTAATTGCCCCATGGATATCAGACAAACTACTGGTAATTGTCCTGGCTGTAAAAGTTGAAACATTAAAACTATGTTCTGCATAAAGTATTAATGAAACATCAAATGCTTTTACAATCTCTTTTTGAGGAACTTTTCCAAAGCACATATAAAAAAAGTTTTCAGCAAAAGTTAAAGTTTTTTTTGGTTTTATAATCTTCTTTCCTTTTCTAATTCTATAAAAAGCAGCCAATGCAGTGGGTGTTTTAGCAAAAATTCTTAAGGCTTTTCTCATGTTTGCTTCAGGAGAAGAGTCTGTAGTTTCTTTGTCTTCCAATCCCAGCACACTTACAGCTGTTCTTGCAACATCCATAGGATGTGATCTTTTTGGCATATGTTTAATTATTTCATATAAATTTTTAGTTAATTCTCTATTGTTTCTCTCTTCTTTTTCAAATTTTCTTAATTGAATAGTATTTGGTAAGTCTTTATTTAAAATTAAATATGCAACCTCCTCAAATCCACAATATTCACAAAGATCTTGAGCGGCATACCCTCTATAAGTAAGAGAGTTAATCTCAGGCATTACTTTAGAAACTTCTGTTTCATCTACGACTATTCCAAGCAAGCCTTTTTTTATATCATCGCTCATTATTCATGCCCTTCCGTACTAAAATTATAAATTTTTTCATCTAATGAATTATATTTTTCGTAATCAACTAGTTCATAAAGTCTTTTTCTTGTTTGCATTTTATCTATAATATTGTTTTGGTGTCCATTTGCATAAATGTCTCTTAATCCATCTTCCACATTTTTCATAGCCAATCTTTGTGTAGTGACTGGATATATGACAATATTATATCCAAAATTTTCTAATTCTTTGTAATTGAACAATTTCGATTTACCAAATTCAGTCATATTAGCTAACAAGTAGCCAGACAATTCTTTACGAACCTTTTCAAAATCTTTTTTATCTTGAAGAGCTTCTGGGAATATAATTTCAGCACCAGCATCAATATAGGCTTTGCATCTTTCAATCATTTTATCGAGACCTTCAACACTTTTAGCATCTGAACGTGCAATAATTTTAAAATTTTGATCTTTTTTTGCCGCAACACATTCTTTAATTTTTTTAACCATCGCTTCAGTTGAAATAAGTTCTTTATTATCAAGATGCCCACATCTTTTTCTCTCAATTTGATCCTCTAAATGAACTCCTGTTATTCCAAATTCTTCAAATATTTCTACCGTTTCTTTACATGATTTAAATCCTGTATCTATATCAACTATTGTTGGAAGATTAGTTACTCTAGAAATCAGATAAGATCTTGTGCTAACATCTTGTAGTGTTGTTAAACCAATATCTGGAAAACCAAGATCATTAGCCATTACTCCACCAGATACATAAACTGCATCATATCCAATTTCTTCTATTAATTTTGCTGTTAGAGGATTGTATGCGCCTGGAACTCTTAATATTTTACTAGATTTTAATTTTTGATCAAAATCTAATCTTTTTTGACTTGGTTCTTTTTCTACAAAGTGCATCAAAAAATTCCTTTTTTATTATTTTGTTTTAATTTGCTTTTTCTTACTTCAATATTTAATTTATGAAGTTGACCAGATTTTAAATTTCTTAAATTTTGTACTGTTTTTAAAAAACGGTTGCTTTCTTTTTTATCCAAAATACCCCCAGTTAAAGTTAAAAATTTTTTTATATAATTTTCTCTCTTAAATGGTCTAGCTCCATATGGATGTGCGTCTGCTCTATCTAGTTCTTCTGTTATTTTTTTTCCGTTG
>CACKZG010000027.1 GCA_902604545.1 uncultured Pelagibacteraceae bacterium | reverse complement strand
GCAACAGAAGTTGCTGGAGTTCCAGAGCTTGGTGCTATTGGAAGAGGTGAAGATATGCAAATTACAACTTATCTAGAGCATTCAATGCAATCTGAATTGTCTGCTAACGTTGTAGATTTATGTCCAGTAGGAGCCCTAACATCAAAACCTTATGTATTTGAAGCTAGACCATGGGAACTAAAGAAAACTGAAACAATTGATGTAATGGATGCAATAGGTTCAAATGTAAGAGTAGATACATATGATTGGGAAGTCAAAAGAGTACTACCAATTTTAAATGAAGATATTAATGAGGAATGGATCTCAGACAAAACAAGATATGCTTGTGATGGTCTTTTACATCAAAGATTAGATACTCCATTTATCAAATACAATGGCAAGTTTGAAAAAGCCTCATGGAATGAAGTGTTTAAAATAATTAAATCTAAATTTGAAAACACATCAAAAGAAAAAATATGTGGTTTTGTTGGCGATTTAACCAATATGGAGAATAGTTATATTTTTAAAGAATTTTTTGATCGAACAATTGATACTAAAAATTACGAGTCAAGATCTGATAACAGATTCATAAATACTTCAAAAAGAGAAAACTATTTATTTAATTCTTCAATAAATGGCATTGAGGAAGCAGATTTAATCTTTATAGCAGGTGCAAACCCAAGATATGAAGCAACAATTTTAAATGCTAGAATTAGAAAAGCTTACTTAAACAATAATACAAAAATTATTTCACTTAATGATGTTGGTGATTTAACTTATCCTTATCAAAGTTTAGATGGTCAAACGCAAACTTTAAATAATATTCTTGAGGGAAATCATGACGTATCTAAAGAAATTATAAATTCAAAAAAACCAATAATCATTATTGGTGAGTCTCTACTTAGATTAAAGTCTTCAGAATTTTTATTTAATAAAACTAAAGCATTTTTATCAAAAAATAATAAAATTTCAGATGAATGGAACTCTTTAAATATTTTATCAACTGATGCAGCAACTGTAGGAAATATTGATCTTGGAATAATTAATAATGAAAATAACTTAATAAGTGATTTAAAAGAACATAAATTTGATATTGTTTATCTTGTAGGTCAAGACAATTTAGAATTTGATAAAAAAGATGAATTTATAATTTACCAAGGTAGCCATGGTGATAAAGGTGCTGAGTCTGCTGATATTATTTTACCAGGCGCTGCTTATACTGAACAAGACGGATACTTCACAAATTTAGAGGGAAAAATTCAAAAAGCCTTCAAAGCATCTTATCCACCAGGTGAAGCAAAAGAAGATTGGCAAATAATTAATGAACTAGCTGAATTTATGAATAATAGAAAATTATTTAATGACAAAGATGAATTAGAAAGCAGCATGTTTAATTATTTAAATTTACAAAAGGAAAAACAAGTAAATGACATTAATAATTTTACTAATGAGTTTCAAAATGAAACTTTAACAATCAAAGTAAAAGATTATTATTTTTCAAATGTTATTGCAAGGTCATCAAAAACGATGGTTGAATGTAATAATTCTAAACTAAATTTTAAATTAACAGGTACAGAAGGTTAATATGGAATACTTGAGCATAGTTTTTCAAGAAGTTTATAAAATTTTATTCTTACTAGTTCCTGTCCTTGTTTCTGTAGCAATGATTGTTTGGCTAGATAGAAGAGTTTGGGCTTTTGTTCAAAAAAGACAAGGACCAAACGTTGTTGGTCCGTTTGGTTTATTACAATCTTTAGCTGATGCTTTAAAATATATATTCAAAGAGATCATTATTCCATCTAGCTCAAATAAAGTAATTTTTATATTGGCTCCTATAGTGACTATGACTTTAGCTTTGATCGCATGGGCTGTAATTCCATTTAGCGCAACTCAGGTTTTGGCCGATATCAATGTTGGAATTCTATACTTATTTGCTGTTTCATCACTAGGTGTTTACGGAATAATAATGGGAGGCTGGGCCTCAAATTCCAAGTATCCTTTTTTAGGAGCAATTCGTTCTGCAGCTCAAATGGTATCTTATGAAGTTTCAATTGGTGTAATAATTATCAACGTTTTACTTTGTGTAGGTTCACTGAATTTAAACGACATCGTTATTGCTCAACAAAATATGTGGTTTGTAATCCCATTATTTCCAATGTTTGTAATATTCTTTATTTCCGCTTTAGCTGAAACGAATAGACCTCCTTTTGACTTACCAGAGGCAGAAGCGGAGTTGGTTGCTGGTTACCAAACAGAATATTCAGGAATGATGTATGCTATGTTTTGGTTAGGAGAGTATGCAAATATTTTATTAATGTGTGCAATGGGAGCAATATTATTCTTAGGTGGCTGGATGTCTCCTATTGATGTTTATCCATTCACTTTAGTACCAGGAGCAATTTGGTTAATATTAAAAATTCTTCTTTTATTCATTCTTTTTGCTTTAGTTAAGGCAATAGTGCCTAGATACAGATATGATCAATTAATGAGACTTGGTTGGAAAGTATTTCTTCCTCTTTCTTTAATTTGGGTAGTATTAACATCTAGCTATTTATTTTATTTTAATCTTTTACCAGTGAATTAATAATGAATATTTCAAGATTTTTTAAAACAATATTTATGACTGACTTCATCGGTGGTTTATTTATTGCTATTAAAGAATTATTTAAATCAAAAAAAACAATTAATTACCCTTTTGAAAAAGGTAAAATAAGTCCTCGTTTTAGAGGTGAGCATGCTTTAAGAAGATATCCAAATGGAGAAGAAAGATGTATTGCTTGTAAATTATGTGAAGCAGTATGTCCTGCACAAGCAATAACAATAGAATCTACTGAAAGAGAAGACGGAAGTAGAAAAACAACACGTTACGATATTGATATGATGAAATGTATTTATTGTGGATTATGTGAAGAGTCTTGTCCAGTAGATGCAATAGTGCAAGGTCCAAATTTTGAATTTTCAACAGAAACACGAGAAGAACTTTATTATACAAAAGAAAAGTTATTAGATAATGGTGATAGATGGGAGAATGTTTTAGAGGCTAATATTAAAGCTGACAATATCCACAGATAAAAATGATTGCACACGCTATTTTCTTTTATACATTTTCTATAATTGCTGTTGTTTCAGCTATAATGGTTACTGCTTCTAAAAATACTGTTCACTCAGTATTTTTCTTAATTCTTGATTTCATAAGTATTTCTTGTCTTTTTATAATGATTGGTGCTGAATTTTTGGGAATGATAATGCTAATTGTTTATGTTGGAGCTGTTGCAGTTCTGTTTTTATTTGTTGTTATGATGTTAAACGTAGCCCAACAAAAAAATCAATGGTTTGCAGGTCAACAAAGTTCCAAACATATCCCGGTAGGATTAATTATCAGTACCCTTATATTCGTTGAAGTAATAATTGTAATTGGTGGTTGGAAATATAAACCAGAAATTTTTGATATTAATAATTCAATTGCTCAAACAAGCATTAGCAATACTCACTCATTAGGACAGATTTTATACACTGATTATATTCATGTGTTTCAAATAAGTGGGATGATCCTGTTAGTAGCTATGGTTGGGGCTATTGTATTAACATTTAGACAAAGATCAGGTGTAAAAAGACAAAGTTATATCAAGCAAATATCTAGAGAAAGAGCAGAAGGTGTTGAGGTGTTAGAAGTTCAGAGTAATAAAGGGGTTAAAATAGATGATTGATATAGGTTTAGGACATTATTTAACTTTAGGAGCAGTGATATTTTCAATTGGAGTAATTGGTATATTCCTTAATAGGAAGAACATCATTGTCATTTTAATGAGTATTGAATTGATATTACTAGCTGTAAATATCAATTTAGTTGCTTTTTCTATTTATTTAGGAGATTTGGCAGGACAAGTCTTTACTTTATTTATTCTTACTGTTGCAGCTGCAGAAGCAGCTATAGGATTAGCAATCATTGTTGTCTATTTCAGAAATTCTGGAACAATACGAGTTGAAGAAATTGATAAGTTGAAAGGATAATCATGGAACTATCAATTATATTTCTTCCACTTATTGCTTCAATTATCTCTGGTTTTTTTGGAAGATATATCGGTGATAGAAACTCAGAAATAGTAACAAGTGTTTTAGTTTCTATTTCTGCATTTTTATCAATTTATGTTCTTTATCAAGTAATTGTAAATCAATACGAAGAAAATATTGTTATAGCAACCTGGATAAGCTCTGGGTCACTTGATGTAAATTGGTCAATGTTAATTGATCCCTTATCAGCAGTAATGTTAGTAGTTGTAACTTCTGTATCTGCTTTAGTACATATCTACTCAATTGGTTATATGTCTCATGACCCTCATAAGCCAAGATTTATGGCTTATTTATCATTGTTCACATTTGCGATGTTGATGCTTGTAACTTCAGATAATTTTATTCAATTATTTTTTGGTTGGGAAGGTGTTGGATTATGTTCTTACTTTTTAATTGGTTTCTGGTTTAAAAAAGAAAGTGCAAATGCTGCAGCCATAAAAGCATTTGTTGTAAACAGAGTCGGTGATTTTGGTTTTGCTTTAGGAATTTTCTTAATATTTTATTTATTTGGAACTGTTAATTACTCAGAAGTTTTTCAACAAATTCCAACAGTTGTAGATAAAAACTTACCATTTTTAGGTTTTGAAGTTAAAGCAATAGATTTAGTTTGTTTACTTCTATTTATTGGAGCAATGGGTAAATCTGCACAGATATTGCTACATACTTGGCTACCTGATGCTATGGAGGGTCCAACTCCAGTTTCTGCATTAATTCATGCAGCAACGATGGTAACAGCTGGTGTTTTCTTAGTAGTAAGATGTTCTCCAGTTTATGAATATTCACCATTAATACTAAATTTTATAACTATCGTTGGTATGACCACCGCATTCTTTGCTGCAACTGTCGCTTTAGTTCAAACAGATATAAAAAAAATTATTGCTTACTCTACATGCAGCCAACTTGGTTATATGTTTTTTGCAGCTGGGGTAGGTGCATACAATGTTGCCATGTTTCACTTATTTACTCATGCATTTTTCAAAGCTTTATTATTTTTAGGATCTGGTTCAGTAATCCATGCATTTAAAGATGAGCAAAATATAAATAATATGGGTGGTGTATGGAAAAAATTACCATATACCTATGCTTTAATGATTATTGGAACACTTGCTTTAACAGGTTTTCCATTTTTATCAGGATTTTATTCTAAAGATGCAATTATAGAATTTGCTTATTTAAAAGGTAATACTACTGGTTATTATGCTGCTGGGATTGGAATAATTACAGCATTTTTAACATCTATTTATTCATGGAGATTAATCTTTAAAACTTTCCATGGAGAGTACAATAACAAAGAAATCAAGATAGAGGAAACACATGAGTCTCCATTAGTAATGCTTGTTCCTTTATTTATCCTCTCAATAGGAGCGGTATTTGCAGGATTTCTATTTAAAGGACTATTTATTGGTCATGGTGATAATTTATTCTGGGCAGAGTCTATTAAGTTTTTAGAGCCTTTAAGCACGATACATCCACCTTTATGGTTTTTACTTTTAACACCTTGTTTAGTTTTAGTATCTATTCCAATTGCTTATTACTTATTTGTAAAAAATAAAGAGTTACCTAATTCAATAGTTTCTATGAACAAACCTTTGTATAATTTTTAGTTAATAAATGGTATTTTGACGAGTTGTACGATGTGCTGTTTATTAAATCCTCAAAAAAACTAGGTCTATTTTTGTGGAAATTTTGTGATGGAACTATAATCGATGGTTTTGGTCCTGATGGAATTTCTTCTTTTATAAAAAAATGTTCAATTAAAGCAACTAAATTTCAAAGTGGTTTTATCTATCAATATGCATTTGTAATGTTATTAGGTTTCTCTGCCTTACTAACTTTTTTAATAGTTAAATAATGAATTTTCCTATTCTTTCATCTTTAATATTATTACCAATAGTTGGTACTTTATTTTTATTTTTTACCAAGGATAAAGAAGGAAATAATTTAACTGCTAAATATGTCGCTTTATTTACAACTGTAGTTAATTTTTTAATTTCGATTTATCTTTGGATTTCTTTTGATCAATCAACGTCTAGTTTTCAATTTGTAGAAGATAGAACATGGATTGAAGGATTTATTAATTATAAAGTTGGAGTTGATGGTATTTCAATTTTATTTATAATATTAACAACATTTATAACTCCCCT
>CACKZG010000026.1 GCA_902604545.1 uncultured Pelagibacteraceae bacterium | reverse complement strand
TTTTTTATCTTCACAAATTTCTGTAACAGTTTTAGCCAGTTCAACTGTTCCTTCACTTCCATTTGACCAATGCGTACATTTAGAAGCTTTTACTCCTTGCGTTTCACAAAAATCTAACAAGGTTTTCATTTCATCTTCTGTATCAGTAATAAAATGATTAACTGCAACAGTAACAGGTAATCCAAATTTTCTAATGTTATTTATATGTCTACGTAAATTTACCATTCCCTCTTTTAGTGCTGATACATTTTCTTTTTTTAAATCTTCTTTAGCAACACCTCCATGCATTTTCAGTGCTCTTATTGTTGCTACAATAACTACGCAATCTGGTTTTAAATTAGATTTTCTGCACTTAATATCTAAAAATTTTTCAGCTCCTAAATCAGCTCCAAATCCTGCCTCTGTTACAACATAGTCAGCTAATTTAAGTCCAGCTTTAGTTGCAATAACCGAATTACATCCATGAGCAATATTTGCAAAAGGGCCACCATGAATTATTGCAGGATTGTTTTCTAAAGTTTGAGTTACATTAGGTCTTATTGCCTCTTTAAGCAAAACTGTCATTGGACCTTGAGCATTTAAATCTTTTGCATAAATTGCTTTCTTATCCCTAGTATAACCAATTGTAATATTTCCAATTCTGTTTTCTAAATCTTTCAGATCTGTTGCTAAACAAAAAATAGCCATTAGCTCAGATGCAACTGTAATATCAAAACTATCTTGCCTTGGGTAACCATTAGCCACTCCTCCAAGATCAACAATGATAGATCTTAAGGATCTATCATTCATATCCATTACTCTTCTCCAAACAACTCTTCTAACATCAATGTTAAGTTTATTACCCCAATAAATATGATTATCAATTAATGCAGATAACAAATTATGAGCTGATGTGATTGCGTGGAAATCACCTGTGAAATGAAGATTGATTTGTTCCATTGGTACTACCTGTGCATAACCACCACCCGCAGCTCCACCCTTCATTCCAAATGATGGACCAAGACTTGGTTCTCTTAAACAAACTATAGATTTTTTTCCAATTTTATTTAAACCGTCATTTAACCCAACTGAAGTTGTGGTTTTACCCTCACCAGCTGGAGTAGGAGTGATTGCTGTAACTAAAATTAATTTACCATTTTCTTTTTTAAGAGTATTTAAATATTCCAGATTCATTTTGGCTATGTGTCTTCCCATTGGACTAAAAGCAAAATTTTCATCTGGTACTCCAACTTTAGAAAGAATATCTTTAATTGGTTGCATTTTAGCTTCTCGAGCTATTTGAATGTCTGATTTTACATCGCTCATGAATAATCCTTTAAATTAAAAACATTTACCTGTGACTTCTTATCCTTTTTTGAGATATTTGGAAACTTCTAAAAAATATATATAAAAAAAATAAGCACTATTTATATTCTTTGTTATAAAATTATTTAATGCAGAAGTATTCAATATTTAATTTAGTTAAAAATGCATTTTCTAATCATCAAAATTGGGATTTAGCCTGGAAAGATCCAACACCTAAGGAAGAATACGATGTTGTAATTATAGGTGGTGGTGGCCATGGACTAGCTACAGCGTATTATCTTGCTAAAGAACATAATATTACAAAAGTTGCAATTATCGAGAAAGGTTGGATTGGAGGAGGAAATGTAGGACGTAACACTACAATAATTAGATCCAATTATATGCACGATGAAAATGGTTTATTCAGTGAGTTCGGAATGGATTTATGGAGAAAGATGAGTCAGGATTTGAATTATAATGTAATGTTTTCTCCAAGAGGAATAATTAACCTTGCACACTCTGATGCACAAATGAATGCTTATGCAAGAAGAGGAAATTCGATGAGGTTAAATGGAATTGATGCAGTTCTTTTAAATAGAGAACAAGTTAAAGAAATTATTCCAATGGCTGATTTTTCTGACAACGTAAGATTTCCAATTTTTGGTGGTTTGATGCAACCAAGTGCAGGTACAGCAAGACATGATGCTGTTGCATGGGGTTATGCACGTCAGGCAGACTCCATGGGTGTTGATATAATTCAAAATTGTGAAGTAATTGGATTTGATGTTTCAGCGGGAAAAATAAATGGTATTAGAACTTCACGTGGAAATATTAAAGCAAAAAAAGTTGGTTTATGTGTTGCTGGTAGCACAAATATATTAGCTGAAAAATTAAATATGACTTTACCAATTGAAACTCATTTGCTTCAAGCATGTGTTTCTGAACCAATTAAACCAGTGCTGGATAATGTAGTTACATTTGGTGCAGGACATTTTTATGTAAGTCAGTCAGATAAAGGTGAGATGGTAATGGGTGGTGATCTTGATGGATACAATAGTTATGCTCAGAGAGGAAATTTACCAACATTACAACACGTTTTAACTGAGGGAATAGCGATGATGCCGTTTTTAAGTAAGTTAAAAATGTTGAGAACTTGGGGTGGTATAATGGATATGTCAATGGATGGTTCACCAATTATTGATAAAACACATATTGAAGGATTGTATTTAAATTGTGGATGGTGCTACGGAGGATTTAAAGCGACGCCTGCATCAGGATGGACATTTGCACACACAATTGCACAAGATAGAGTTCACGAATTAAATGCTGGTTATAGTTTAAATAGATTTAGTACTGGCCATCTTATTGATGAAAAGGGACTTGGAACAAAAACCTGGATATCGTAAATGCTTTACATAAATTGCCCGCACTGTGGAATGAGATCTCAAAATGAATTTTCATATGGTGGTGATGCAAGCGTTAAACGACCGGAACTTAATAAAGAACTTTCTGATCAAGAATGGGATAACTTTGTTTATAATAGAAAAAGTTTGAGAGGTAAGCATTTAGAGTTTTGGCAACATATTTCTGGATGTAGACAATGGATAAAGGTTGAGAGAGATACTGCAACACATGAAATTTTCAAAACCTTTAAAGCTGATGAGGAAGTTGCTTAATGACTCAAGCTTTTAGAATTGAAAATGTTGGGTTAATAAATAGGGATAAAAAATTATCTTTTAAATTTAATGGAAAAACTTACTTTGGATATGAGGGTGACACATTAGCTTCAGCTTTGTTAGCAAATGGAGTTCATTTAGTAGGAAGAAGTTTTAAATATCACAGACCCAGGGGTTTCTTTGGAGCAGGTGTGGATGAACCTTATGCAGTTGTTCAACTTTATAGAAATGGTGAAACAGAGCCAAATATTAAAGCTACAGAACAGGAGTTGTTTGAAGGTTTAGAGGCAAAAAGTGTTAATTGTTGGCCAAGTGTTAATTTTGATATAGGTGCAATAAATAATTTTTTAAAAATTTTTTTACCAGCAGGTTTTTATTACAAAACTTTTATGTGGCCAAAAAGTTTTTGGTATCAAATTTATGAGCCATTTATTAGAAAAGCAGCTGGTTTAGGCGTAGCTTCAACTAAACATGACAAAGAAAGGTATGAACATAAATATGAATATAGTGATTTATTAATTGCAGGCTCAGGACCTTCGGGATTAGCTAGTGCATATGCAGCAGCAAAAAATGGAGCTAAAGTAATTTTAGCTGAAGATAAACCAAGATTTGGTGGAACTTTATTAACTAGTGATGTGAATATTGGTAATCAATCAGGAAAAGATTGGGCTGAAGGAATAATTGCAGAATTGAAAACAATGCCAAATGTTGTTGTAAAAAATAGATCTCAAATTTTTGGATACTATGATCACAACATGCTTGTGATGTCAGAAAAAGTTAGTGATCATTTACCATCAACTAAAAAATATCACCCTAATAAAAGGTTATGGTACATTCGTGCAAAAGAAGTTTTAATTTCTTCAGGATCAATTGAAAGACCAATTGTTTTTGGAAATAATGATACACCAGGAGTAATGCTCTCCTCAGCTGCTAAAGAATACTTAAAAGTATATGGTGTTTTAGTTGGAAGAAGACCGTTAGTATTTACAAATAATGACAGCGGATACGAAACAGCAATTGAATTTAAAAAACATGGAGTAGATCCAGTTGTTTTAGACTCTAGAAAAAACCCAGAGTCAGAAATAATTGATGAGGCAAAAAATTTAGGAATTAACATTAAAAATTCATATGTTGTGGTTGCAGCACAAGGATACAAAAAAGTAAAATCGGCAGATATTGCAAGTATTTCTGAAGACAAAAAACAACTTGGTAAAATGGAAAATATACTCTGTGATTGTATTTGTGTTTCAGGTTTTTGGACACCAACCATTCATTTAGCCTCACAATCAGGAAATAAAATAAAGTTTAAAGAAGAAATTGATGCATTTGTTCCAGGACAATCAAAACAAAATGAAATTACTTTAGGTGCAGCTAATGGAGTATTTTCACTAGAGGAAACTTTAAAAAATTCATTTAAAGCAGGAAGTGAATTATCAAAAAAAATTACTGAAAATGATATTGAGATAGCTATTCCAAATGTTGTTGAAAAGAAATCCTCTCAACATGATAAGTTTTGGTGTGTTCCATTGCCTAAAGGTAAAAATTATAAAAGATTTTTAGATTTCCAAAATGATGTAGCGGTATCTGATATAGAAATAGCTTTAAGAGAAGGATATCGATCAATTGAACACGTTAAAAGATATACCACTTTAGGTATGGCAACAGACCAAGGAAAAACAAGTAATTTAAATGGATTGCAATTAGTATCTGAAATTGAAAATAAAGTTGTTCCTGCAGTAGGTCATACGACTTTCAGACCTCCATACACTCCTGTTTCTATTGGAGCAATAGTAGGAAGAGAAGTTGGAAAACATTCAAAACCAACAAGAAAATCTCCAATGCATTCATGGCATGAAAAAAACAATGCAGTCTTTGTTGATGCAGGTGTGTGGTTAAGACCGAGGTATTATAAAAGAGGAAATGAAAATTTATTTGAGGGATCAAAAAGAGAAGCAAAAAATGTGAGAACAAATGTAGGTGTTTGCGATGTAACTACATTGGGTAAAATAGATATTAAAGGACCAGATGCAGCGGAGTTATTAAATAGAGTTTATACAAATGCATGGTTGAAGCTACCAATCGGTAAAGCTAGATATGGTGTAATGTTAAGAGAAGATGGAATTGTAATGGATGACGGTACAACTACAAGAATTTCAGAAAATCATTATCATATGACCACTACTACAGCTCAAGCAGCAAACGTTCTTTCGCATTTAGAATATTATTTACAACTCGTTTGGCCTGAATTAAATGTGAATGTAGTTTCAACAACAGAACAGTGGGCTGGAGCAGCTATCGCTGGACCTAAATCTAGAGATTTATTACAAAAATTATTTCCAAATTCTGATGTATCAAATGAAGGCTTACCTTTCATGGGCTATATTGAGGGAGATTTATTTGGTGTTAAAGCAAGAATATTTAGAATTTCGTTCTCAGGCGAGCTTGCTTATGAAGTAAATGTTGAATCTGATTATGGAAATTTCATGTGGGAAAAAATAATGGAAGTTGGTGAGGAATTTAATATTCAACCATATGGAACAGAAGCATTATCAACTCTAAGAATTGAAATGGGACATGTTGCTGGATCAGAACTTGATGGTAGAACAATTCCATACGATAACGCTCTAGAAGGTCTTGTAAGTAAAAAGAAAGATTTTATTGGAAAAAGATCATTACAACGATCTGCATTTACAGTTGAAGATAGGCAGAGAATAGTGGGTGTAGTTCCATTAGATAAACAAACAAGCATTCCAGAAGGTTCTCACTTAGTTAAAGATGATAAAGCACCATTACCAAATCCAAAATTAGGTCATATTTCTGCATCTTGTTGGAGTGTTGAATATGATAATCCTTTTTCCTTAGCAATTCTGAAAGATGGAAAAAACATGATTGGTCAAAAGCTTTTTGCGATGTCGCCACTTAAAAACAAAGTAATACCAGTTGAGATAGTTTCATCACATTATGTAGACCCAAAAGGTGAAAGAGTTAGATCATGACATTAATTTCAGCTTTATCAAATGTTCATTTAAAAGGTCAATTTGGAGATTATGAAGGTAAAAATGAAAATGATTTACTTAAAATATCTGAAATCAAAAATTTACTAATTGTTCAAATAGTTCAGTACAAAAATTCCTTAGTTTCATTTGAGGGCATAGATATTGATAGTTTAAAATTAAAAAACGAACCTTTAACTGTGGTATTTAATGACAATACAAGGATTTTGTGGAATGGACCAAAAAACTGGTTTTTAGTTTCAACAAAAAAAGATTTAATAAAAGATATAGTAGATAAATTTAAAGATACAGACTTTGCTGTAACAGATTTATCACATTCAAGAACTATTATAGAAATTGAAGGTAATGATACGATAGAAGTTTTAAAAAAGGGATGCCCTTTTAATTTTGATATATTAGATAAAAATAATTCAATTAACTCAACTTATAATGGAATAGCTTTTACTGTTGATAGGTTGGGTGAAAATCCAAATAAAGCAAGGTTATTTGCTTTAAGAAGTTTTGGAGAATCTTTGTATCACTCTATAACCGATTCGTCTCTAGAATATGGTTTCAAATCTTTATAATAATCATTGATCGCGTGTAGCAATATAAACACCTATAGAAGTAATTAAAAATCCAATTAGGTCTAAGTTAGTTAAACTTTCATTTAAGAAAAGCCATGCCATAAAAGCAGATGTAGCGGGGATTAAAAAAAATATAGAAACAGTTTTGCTAGCTGAATTGTGTCTTATTAAATACATTAAAATAGTAAATGCACCGAATGATACTAAAAATATTTGATGACTCATTGCAATAATGAATGTTTGTGAGAAATCAATATAAGGATCAACAAATAAGATTATTATTAACAAATGAAATAAACAACCACCAAGAGCTTGATTCATATTACTCGTAGATAAAGGCAAGTTGTTACCCAATTTTTTTTGCCATAAAGTTGAAAATGTAATTGCTAATAACGCTATTATTGTTGCGATCAATCCTACTGCAGGTATTTTAGAACCAACATCAAAACCCAGCACAAGTCCTGCACCAGTAAATCCTAATAAGACTCCTATCCACTGTTTGGTAGAAACTTTTTCATTCAAGATTGGACCACTTAATGCATTTGTAAGAACCGGTTGTAGAGTT
>CACKZG010000025.1 GCA_902604545.1 uncultured Pelagibacteraceae bacterium | reverse complement strand
TAAATCATATAAATATAACCCTTCCAGATTCAAAGCAAAAATTGATATTAATAATAATTTTTTTTCTAGTGAGGATCTTAATATGACCCACACTAGTTGTGAAAGAATGATAGGTGGATGGAATCATTTAATGCAATGCAAAACCACATATGGGTCATTTTTTGTATTAAATACAAAGAACCTTAAATTTTCAAACTCTCATATGATAGGCATGGATGGCGGTGATAGTGTAGTATTGGGACATGGGAAATGTGAAGAATTTTAAAGTCTTAGCAACTCTAAATAACTCATCTCTATTGCCGGGCAACAGAACGCCCCCTAAATAATTATGAAACAAATTTTAATTAATACAATTGGTGTATGTATAATAATAGCATTTTATGTAGTTGCTATATTTTTTAGAGAAGAAACAGGATTAAGAACCACGACTATTGTCGTAACGTCTCTAATATTTATAACTTTATTAATTAACGCTATAAGAAAGAAATAATTTACCGGGTAACAGAACGCCCCTTTCCAGTTAAATTGATAAACTCATTATTAATTTGGAAGTGAATTATAGTAATCAATCAAACCAAAAAAAACATAACCATCCGTATTCTTTCTGCAATACT
Source organism: uncultured Pelagibacteraceae bacterium (assembly GCA_902604545.1). GTDB lineage: Bacteria > Pseudomonadota > Alphaproteobacteria > Pelagibacterales > Pelagibacteraceae > Pelagibacter. The sequence goes on along the minus strand of CACKZG010000025.1, from coordinate 6,646 downwards.
CAGTTATATTACTATAAGCATACGCCATAGAATTATGGTCTAATGTTTTCATTTTTTTAGTCCCACCATCATTTTCAGCAACATACATGTTGTATCCAGTTAAAAACCCCGTCATTTCAAATTCAAACATATCATCAAATTCTTTTCCAAACTTTTTTTTACTGTCATTAAACATTTTACAAGAATCACCAACAAAACCTAAAGTAACTCTTTCTGCCAATCCAACATTACAAAATATCAAAACTAGAAAGATGTATAGAGATAGTTTTTTCATAAAGTAAGTTTAATCGAATTTACAACGAAGTGTTAGATCAAAAAACCAACTAAAAAGAAAATAAGTCATTCTGACAACGAAGTTTACAACGAAGGAGTTTAATTAACTAAGCAAATATGCTATTTTCTAATCTAATGCCGGGCAACAGAACGCCCCCTATAATTATGAAAAAACTAATTTTTATTATTCTTATATTTTTTTCTACAAATGCTTTTGCAGATTATTATGTGACTGGTAAAATAACAGGTGGTCATAAAAAATATATGGGTTTCGCAATGGAAATTGTAAACGTTGACGCTGTAGGCAAAAAAGATGATCTTTATAATTTACAGAAAGTCTATAAAAAAGTTTCTGATTATAAAAACGGTAGATGTTGGATTGATACGAGACTAGGTCAAATTGGTAAGGTTCTTAATTTTTTTAGAAATCAAAATTTCTATGAGAGACAAAGCGATGGAACATACAGAAAACTTAATTTAGAATATATTACTTTTCCTTGTGTAAAAAGATAATTGGGTCTCCTTACAACAGAACAATCCTAAAAATTGGATAACCCTTTATTCTCAACAAAAATATAAAATTTATTAACATGGAAATTTAATTTTGTGAGCGTAACTCAAGATAAGACCTAAATTCATATTATCAACCTCTTCTCTACCAAATTTCGTAATAAACTCTGCTGCTTGGGTCTCAAACATTTCTATATATTCTTCAATACCTATTGCAATGTTCCTTGGTTGACAAAAAAATTTTGGACCAATTTTTTCTTGCATTGTGATAGACCATCCAATGCCATCGCCTAATCCATGAAAATATTCCACAAATGCAGATGGATTTTGTCTATAACTTTTATAAGTATATTCCGCAAAACCAATATTACACCATGTCAAAACTATAAAAATAAGAATAAATATTTTTTTCATAAAGTCAGTTTAATCATGTATTACTATGTACCTCAAACACAAAACTATAACAAAAAAACCTTAAATTACTATTTACCTAACTATATACCTTTTCAAAAAAATATATTTTATAGTATTATGTGACCAAGGGTGGGATACAGAACCCCCCTTCAAATTAAATTAATATTAATTCTACTATCTTTTTTAAAATTATAGAGCAGACACTAAAGCAAAAACCTATAATTATATTTTAAAAAGAATTTTAGATGATAATATGAGGTATGAGCTTTAGTGAATCTATAAAAACTTGTTTAACAAAAAAATATTTTAATTTTTCTGGAAGAGCATCAAGATCTGAATTCTGGTTTTTTTATCTATTTATTCTAATTGGATACATAATTTGTTTCACATTAATTATTGCAATTTCGTTTGAGTTATTTTGGTTAATGGGTGTATTCATGCTTGGAATAATTATACCAGGACTTGCTGTGACTGCTAGACGATTACACGATATAAATAAAAGTGGATGGTTTCAATTACTTCCCTATCCTGCTGGAATATTGGAAAGAATATTTGCATCTTCCTCTGAAAGTTTAGAAATACTTTTTTTAATTATTGGATTAGGTTTATACATTTATCTTTTTATTTTATATTGTACAGGTGGTGACAAAAAAAATAACAGGTTTGGAAAAAATATTTATGTAAAAACAAAAAAAAGAAAAAAATAAAGCGACTGAGTTACAGAACGCCTCCTTTTACTTAGTTAAGTTTCATTTCATCAAAAATATTATCTGGAAATTCTATTTCCACAACCTTCCACTTTATTCCAATTCTTTTAAAGTGAACTGGAATTTCTTCTCCATCATTTTCTAAATTTACGTGGAAAGAGCTTAAACCATCAAAGTTCATTATTGAAATTCCCCCAATTAGTGTACCTAAATTTGGTTCTGGTATTTCAGACTTTTTATCAGATTTTTGTATTAACAAACTTAACCCCTCAGGGTTGATATATGTATCAATTGCGTAGTCAACGAATTTACTTGCAAGACCTGTAACTAAAATTCCAAGTTCACCTAAGTCTTTAAATTCTTTTTCATTTGACATTTTATCAAGTAGATTAGCGTTAAAAAAATCTTTGAAATTTTTTTTTACTTCCTCCCATTCAATATAATTTTTACTAAGTTGTTTATCATTGTAATATATTGATTTATGAACTTGATGAAATGAATGCATTGCACTGAAAATGTAAAAAAATAATAAAAATATTGGTAAAATTATTATTGATAATTTTTTCATGAATAAATATTAATCAAATTTACAATGAAGTGTAAAATCAAAAGAACTAAGTGAAAACAAAATAAGTGTTACTGACAATAAAGTTTGCAATGAAGTAGTTTCAATAAGTAAGTAAACATGCTACTTTCTAATCTCATGTCGAGCAACAGAGCAACCCTTAAAATCTACAATTAAATTGATGGACTATGCTATGATGATAATGATAGTTTATTATTAATGGAGACTCATGATAACAATAACAAAAAAAATAAACCTCTAACTATTCGAGGTATTCCTTTGATAGCGATAGTTTTTCCGCCTCTAGGATTGTTAATGTTATTAAAATATTTATTTAACAAAAATAAAAAGGAGGAATAAATGGAAAGATTAGGTGGTTTATTTGGAATGTTGTTAATTGCAGCAAGTACAGCAGCATGGTTTACTCATTTATTTGTATGCTTCTCTGATGACAGATGGGGATTTTTAATTGCAGGAGCAATTATGTTTCCAATTGCAATTGTGCACGGAGTTGGTATTTGGTTTGGTGCTTGGTAAATATTTATAATATTTAAGGCACCTGGCAACAGAACGCCCCCTATAATTATAATTATGAAAAAACTAATTTTTATTATTCTTATATTTTTTTCTACAAATGCTTTTGCTGATTTTAATTGGAAAAAAATAGGAAGAAATATCGCTGGAGATGTGAGTTATGTGGACTTATCCTCAATAAAAAAAGTTGGTAATCATGTTTTCTTTTTCAGGTTAATGGATTACATCAAACCTACTAAACAAGGTGACTTATCAAGTAAAATTTATTTTGAAGTTAATTGTTTAGACTTAAGTTACAGATACATTAAAGATTTTTATTACAAACAACCTATGGGAAATGGTGAATATACAATTTTTGATGAAATAGGAGAGTGGGAAAATAATACCAAAGGTTCTATTGGTGAAGATGTACGTGAATTTGCATGTAATTACAATTGAAGTCATCTGGTAACAGAACGTCCCCCTACTAATTAAATAGAACTACTTATTATCACAGACAAATCTTAAAGTATCGTAATAAACTGAACCAGGTTCGTTATAAGTCCACTCTTCTGATGGATTTGTATCCTCTAATACTTTATTACCTTTTCCCATTTTTTGATCATAGTACGCAATATATAAATCTTTTCTTCCATCTCTAAGACAATCACCTTCGGTTTTAGCAATGTTTGAAAAGATAGTTAGATCTACATCTGGTAATTTTACTTTATACGAATCGAGTTGCCACCAAACCACTGCGTTTCCATTGGATCTTATTGTTTTTTTATCTACATAAACACTTATTGACCCGCCACCACCTGTAGCAATCAAAGTCCATCTATCTGCCAAACTATTTGTTATATAAAAAATATTAATTAAAAAAACATAAGTTAATAATTTTTTCATAAATTGATTTTAATCAAATTTACAATGAAGTGTAAGACCAAAAAAAACAAACTAAAAACAAAATAAGTGTTTCTGACAATGAAGCTTGTAATGAAGTAATTTCTATAATTAAGCAAATATGCTATTTTTTTATTTAATTCCAGGCAACAAAACGCACCCTACTTAATTTATTTTTTTTTAATTTCAGCTTGAGCGGCAGCCAACCTTGCAACAGGAACTCTATAAGGTGAACAAGAAACATAATTTAATCCTGCATTAGAACAAAAATATATACTATGTGGATCTCCTCCATGCTCTCCACAGATACCTAACTTTAGATTTTTGTTTTGTTTTCTTCCTTTTTCTACTGCTATTTCAACTAAATCTGAAACTCCTTCATCTATTGAAACAAAAGGATCAACAGAAAATATTTTGTTTTCTAAATAATCATTTAAAAATTTACCACTATCGTCTCTACTGATACCAAAAGTAGTCTGGGTTAAATCATTTGTTCCAAAACTAAAGAACTCTGCATGCTTAGCAATCTCTTTTGCTTTTATTGCCGCTCTAGGTAATTCAATCATCGTTCCTACTAAAAATTCTATTTTCAATTTATTTTCTTGTTGAACTTGACTAGCAGTTCTAATTACTAAATCTTTCATAATTTTTATCTCAGCCTCTGTAGATACCAAAGGTATCATTATTTCTGGAAATGCAGATTTAATTTTAGTTTTTTTAAGGTGTGCTAAAGCTTCAAATATTGCTTTACACTGCATTTCGTAAATTTCTGGAAAAGATATTCCTAGACGACAGCCTCTGTGACCTAGCATAGGGTTTTGCTCATGTAGCTCTTCAATTCTTGACTCAACCTCTTTAACTGGAAGGTTAACTGTATTAGCAACCTCATTTATTTCCTTTTCTGTACGTGGTAAAAATTCATGTAATGGAGGGTCCAACAATCTAACTGTGACTGGTAATCCACTCATGATTTTAAAAATTTCTATAAAATCTTTTCTTTGATGTGGTAACAGTTTTTGTAATGCTATTCCTCTGTCTTCTTTTGTTTTAGATAATATCATTTCTCTTACAGACAAAATTCGTTCTTCATCAAAAAACATATGTTCAGTTCTACATAATCCAATACCCTCTGCACCAAAATCTTTTGCTGTTTTGGTATCTTTTGGAGTCTCAGAATTTGTTCTCACTTTTAATTTCCTAAAGCTATCTGCCCAAGACATTAACTTGGAAAAATCACCAGATATTTCGGGCTTCACAGTTGAAACACTTCCAGCAATAATTCTTCCAGTTGAGCCATCAATAGTGATTACATCTCCTTCTTTAACCTCCATTGAAGAAGTTTTAAAAGATTTATTTTCATAGTTTATATCAATTTCACTTGATCCTGATACACATGGTCTACCCATGCCTCTTGCAACAACAGCCGCATGACTTGTCATTCCTCCTCTAGCAGTCAAAATTCCTTTAGCAGCATGCATTCCTTGTATATCTTCTGGAGAGGTCTCTACTCTGACCAAAATTGTATTTTGCATCATAGCAGTTAATCTTTCAGCCTCTTCTGATGTAAATACAACTTTACCACTGGCTGCACCTGGTGATGCTGGCAATCCATTTGCAATTACATTAATTGAACTTTTTTCATCCAAAGTAGGGTGCAAAAGTGTATCTAGAGAGTTTGGGTCAATTCTTAATACAGCTTCTTTTTTAGAAATTAATTTTTCTTTAACCATATCAACAGCTATTTTTACTGCTGATTTTGCTGTTCTTTTTCCTGATCTTGTTTGAAGCATCCATAGTTTACTATTTTCAACTGTAAACTCTACGTCTTGCATATCTTTGTAATGTATCTCTAATTTTTTTAAAATTTTTTGAAGTTCTTTAAAGACTTTAGGCATAGATTCTTCCATTGATAATTCTTTTACTTTAGCATCTTGTCTAGCTTTTTTAGTAATATACTGAGGTGTCCTTGTACCCGCTACAACATCTTCACCTTGTGCATTAATTAAATACTCACCATATATTTCATTTGATCCATCTGATGGATTTCTTGTAAACACAACTCCTGTTGCACAATCATCACCCATATTTCCAAAAACCATTGATTGAACATTTACCGCAGTTCCCCACTCAGCTGGGATTTGATTTAATTTTCTATAAACTTTTGCTCTATTACTTTCCCACGATAAAAATACTGCACTTATTGCTCCTAGCAATTGTTCATAAACATCTTGAGGAAAATCCTTTTTTGCTTTTTCTCTTACTGTTCTTTTAAAATCTTCAATTAATCCATCCCAATCACTTTCATCTAGATCTGTATCTAACAAAACACCTTTAGTAAGTTTATAGTTTTCAATTAATTCCTCAAAATGGTAACCCTCAACACCCATTACTACATTACCGTACATTTGAATGAATCTTCTATAACTATCCTTAGCAAATCTTCCATTTGAAGTTTTAATTGCTAAAGCTTTAACTGTTTTATCGTTTAAACCCAGATTTAGAATAGTATCCATCATGCCCGGCATTGATACTCTTGCACCAGAACGTACAGACAACAAAAGTGGATTTTTTAAGTCTCCAAATTTTTTAGAAACATCTTTTTCTATTAATTTTAATTCTTTTTTAATTTGAGAAATTAAATTTTTATTTAATTTTTTTTTATCCTTATAAAAAATTTCACAAACTTTTGTGGACATTGTAAAACCAGGAGGCACCGGAAGACCCATTCTTCCCATTTCAGAAAGATTAGCACCTTTTCCTC
>CACKZG010000024.1 GCA_902604545.1 uncultured Pelagibacteraceae bacterium | reverse complement strand
ATATTAAGAACTTCCAGGGGCTTTGTCCTTGAATAACTTATAATCTAAACTATCAACTAGAGCTTTAAAAGATGCGTCAATTATATTTGGAGATACTCCTATAGTGAACCAATTGACACCTTTGGAGTCTGTACTTTCGATTGAGACTCTAGTTACTGCCTCTGTACCAGTATTTAAAATTCTAACTTTATAATCAACGAGTCTTAAATCTTTTAAATATTCTGAATATTTAGCTAGCTTGTTAACATTTTTTCTAATTGCATTATCTAGTGCATTAACAGGTCCATTTCCTTGCCCTTCACACAAAATTTTATTTCCATCTACTTCTAATTGAGCTTTTGCATATGAAACAATTTCTCCTGCATTATCTTTCTTTACTGAAACATCATATTCATTAATTGAAATATACCTTGGGATCTCCCCAATCAATCTTCGAGCTAACAACTCAAAGGATGCGTCAGCGCCATCATAACTATAACCAATAAATTCTCGATCTTTCACTTCTTCTAAAAGTTTTTTAATTTTTGGATCGCTTTTCTCAATCTCGATTCCTATTGAGTTCAATCTTGACATTATATTTGATTGACCTGATTGATCTGAAACTACAATATTCCTAGAATTTCCAACTTCTTCAGGATTAATATGCTCATAAGTTTTTGGATCTTTTTGTACTGCCGAAACATGCATTCCACCTTTATGAGAAAAAGCAGAAGCCCCTACATATGGTAAATGTTTATTAGGTTTTCTGTTTAAAATTTCATCTAACAATCTTGAGCACTGAGTTAAATTTTTTAAATTTTCTCTTTTGATACTTAGTTCAAACTTATCTGAAAAATCTTTCTTTAAAAAAAATGAAGGAATTAATGACATTAAATTTGCATTGCCACATCTTTCACCTAGGCCATTTATTGTGCCCTGAACTTGTCTAACACCTGCTTGAACTGCTGCAAGACTATTAGCAACTGCATTTTCTGTATCATTATGAGCATGTATTCCTAAATTTTTTCCCGGAATTTGTTTACTTACTTTAGATACAATTTCTGTTATCTCGTGTGGAAGTGTACCACCGTTAGTATCACATAATACAATCCATCTAGCACCATTATCAAAAGCAGCTTTTAAACATGACATTGCATATTCTGAATTAGCTTTAAATCCATCAAAAAAATGTTCAGCATCAAACATGAACTCTTTTCCAGATTTAACAATATGTTTTGTACTTTCACTTATATTTATTAAATTCTGCTCATTACTTATTCCTAATGCGACATCCACTTGAAAATCCCATGATTTTCCAAACAAGCAAACAGAAGTACTTTTTGAATTAATTAATGATGACAGCATAGGATCATTTTCTGCGCTATGTTCGGATTTTTTAGTCATTCCAAATGCGGTTAATTTTGTTGATTTGAAATTATGATCCTTATTAAAAAACTCAGTATCAGTTGGATTTGCTCCTGGCCATCCTCCTTCAACATAATCTACACCTAAATTATCTAAAGCTGATGAGATTTTTTCTTTATCATCAATTGAAAAATCTACACCTTGGGTTTGTGCTCCATCACGCAGTGTTGTATCAAATATATAAAGCTGTTCCTTGCTCATTTAAATTTCCAAGTCGTTTTACCATCTTTATCTTCTATTAAAACATCTTTATCTAATAGCTCTTTTCTAATTTTGTCAGCTTCTTCATAATTTTTGTTCTCTCTAGCTTTTTTTCTATCTTGAATTTTTTCTAAAATTTCTTTTTCGGTGATTAAAGCTTTACTTATTTTAAAATTAAGCCAGTTTTCTTTATTTTCACTTAATAGTCCTACAAATTGACAAGCTGAAACAAATACTGATTTATCTTGATCGTTACCTTTTTGAGCTTTTTCATATAATCGATGTAAATTTGCAATATATCCAGGTGTATTTAAATCGTCATAAAGTGGCTGAAGGATTTCATCAGAAACCTCAGAATCATGTTCAACTTCTAGATATGAATTGTACCATTTGTTTATTGTATTTTGACAATCATCCAGAAGTTTATCATTCCAATCTAATGGCTGTTTATAATGTGCACTTAATAAAGCTAGTCTTAAAACTTGGCCGTTTATCTTATTTCTATAATCTTTTATTTTTAATATATTTCCTTGAGACTTAGCCATTTTTTCGTTGGACATGGTTATGAATGCATTGTGCATCCAAAATTTAGCAAATATTTTTGTATCATTTGCACATCTTGATTGAGCTATTTCGTTTTCATGATGAGGAAATAATAAATCAATACCCCCACCATGAACATCAAACTCATCTCCTAAAAATTTCTTTGACATTGTTGAACACTCTAGATGCCATCCTGGCCTTCCTTTTCCCCATGGAGATTCCCATGATGGTTCATCACTTTCTGAAGGTTTCCATAGAACAAAATCTTCTGAATTTTTTTTATTTTCACTTACTTCTACTCTTGATCCAGCAATTAGTTCATCTAATTTTTTATTTGATAGTTGACCATAATCCTTGAATTTTTTAACCTCAAAATAAACATGCTTATTATTTTCATAAGCAAATTCTTTTTTTATTAATTCAGAAATCATTTTAATCATCAAATCTATATTTTCAGTTGCTTTAGGTTGATGAGTTGGTTCCTCACAATTTAAATAATTACAATCTTCACTAAAACTTTTAGTTACTTTGCTTGTTAATTCTGAAATTGAAATATTATTTTCTTTTGAAGATTTAATAATTTTATCATCTACATCTGTAATATTTCGCACATAAGTAACTTTAGGATAATTTTTTTTAAAAATTTTAAACAGAATATCAAATACAACTACTGGTCTTGCGTTCCCAATATGAGGATCGTCATAAACAGTTGGACCACACACATACATTCTAATGTTGCTTTTATTTAGTGGAACAAACTTCTCTTTTTTATTTGTTAGATTATTTGTTAAAAAAATATCTTTACTCATTGTTTTAGGAATATACTTAAAAAATAGATTTGTGAATCTATTTGATTAATTTGGAATTTTGCATACGGGAATTGGCTCCATTTTATGCAAATTTTGTTTTCTAATAGTTTCGTATTTAGCTCGATTAGCTGAATTAGGATTATCCATAGCTTCTTCTAATTCTTCATATTTTAGTCCAAGTTGACCTTCATCAGTTCTCCCATCGTCCCACAAACCATCTGTGGGAGCAGCATCTATAATTTCTTTTAAAATTCCAAGCTCATTTCCAAGCTCCCAAACTTCAGTTTTATTACAATCAGCTATAGGAGATATATCTACACCACCGTCTCCATATTTTGTATAAAACCCAACACCAAAATCTTCAACTTTATTTCCTGTTCCAACTACTATTCCTTTACCCGCTGAAGCAACTTGATAAAGCGTTGTCATTCTCAATCTAGCTCTAGAATTCGCCATTCCATGTTCATTATTAAAATTTGATAAACTGGAATTAAATGCCAAAAACAACTCATCTAAATTGATAGTATGTGCCTCAACATTTTTAAAATTTTTAACTAACCACTCTTGATGTTTTAAACTTAAATCATGTTGATGTGATTTCTGTTTGATTGGCATTGACAAAACAATAGTTTTTAAACCTGTCATTGCGCTTAATGTGCTGGAAACTGACGAATCTATTCCTCCAGAAATTCCTATAACCAATGACTCTGCTTTAATTGGCATATTATTTACATAATCTTTAATCCAATTAGAAATAAAATTTACTTTTTCTGAAGCATTCATGATTTTAAACTATTAGATATTTAAAATTTTACAATGTCTTAAGATGCCGCTCTATCTGCATTTTTAGAATAAGAGCTATTCTTTTTAATCTCATCTGAAATCAAGAAAGCTAATTCTAAAGCTTGATTTGCATTTAGTCTTGGGTCACAATGTGTGTGATATCTTGATGATAAGTCTTTTTCGGATATCTTTTGTGCTCCACCAATACATTCTGTTACATTTTGACCGGTTAATTCTATATGTAAACCTCCGGCATAACTTCCTTCGCTTTGGTGGCATGCAAAAACATTTTTAACTTCTTTTAAAACACTGTTAAATGGTCTTGTTTTAAATCCTGTCGCAGCTTTTACTGTATTTCCATGACAAGGATCACATGACCAAATTACATTTAAACCCTCTTTTTTTATTGCCCTAATTAATTTTGGTAAAAATTTTGAAACATTATCTGCACCAAATCTTGATATTAGTGTGATTTTACCTTTTTCATTCTTAGGATTTATTCTGTTACAAAGATCAATTAAATCATCAGCCCTTAAAGTTGGTCCACATTTAATACCTATTGGATTTTCTATACCTCTACAAAACTCAACATGACCACCATCCAATTGTCTTGTTCTGTCTCCGATCCAAACAAAGTGAGCAGATGTGTCATGATTTTCTCCTGTTGTAGAGTCTGTTCTTGTCATTGTTTCTTCAAAAGGAAGTAGTAATGCTTCGTGTGATGTCCAGAAGTTAACAGTTTTTAATCTTCTGTTAAAATCTGAATTAATTCCACATGCATCCATGAAAGCTAGTGCATTTGCAATATTGTCTTCTAATTCTTTAAATCTTTTTAATTCAGGTGAATTTTTTATGAAACCTAAATTCCAATTGTGGACATTCTTAAGATCTGCAAAACCTCCATGACAGAATGCTCTTATAAGGTTTAAAGTTGCAGCTGATTGAGAGTATGCTTTAAATAATCTTTTGGGATCTGGAACTCTTGCTTTTTCATTAAATTCCATACCATTAATATTGTCACCTAAATAACTTGGAAGCTCTACTCCATCTTTTATTTCTGTAGGTGCACTTCTAGGTTTTGAAAATTGACCAGCTATTCTTCCAACTTTTACTACTGGTAATGAAGCTGAGTAAGTTAAAACTAATGACATTTGCAACATTAGTTTAAACGTATCTCTAATATTGTCTGGATTGAATTCTGCAAAACTTTCAGCACAATCTCCACCTTGAAGTAAAAATGCTTTTCCGTCTACAACATCTGCTAACTGACTTTTCAGATGTCTCGTTTCTCCAGCAAATACTAACGGGGGAAATGTTCCTATCTTATCCAAAACTTTATCCAGTTCTTTTTTATCTGGATATTCCGGAATGTGTTTTACAGGATACTTTCTCCAACTATTTTTTTTCCAACTTTTCATTTTCAACCTAAAGGTGTTTTAACAGAGTTTTAAGTTTATTCAACAGTGACAGATTTAGCCAAATTTCTAGGCTTATCAATATCATAACCTTTTTTTAGAGCAGAGTAATAAGCAAGTTTTTGAAGTGGAATAGTCAAAAGGAACGGAAGTAAGTCATCATTTATATTTTCAACTTCAATAGTTTCCCAAATATTTTCTGAAACAACTTCATCTTTACTTTTATTAGTTATTAATAATACCTTTGCTCCTCTAGCAATAACTTCCTGCATGTTTGAAATTGTTTTTTTATAATAATTATCTCTAGGTGCCAAAACAACTACTGGCATGCCCTCTTCTATTAAAGCTAAAGGTCCATGCTTCATTTCCCCCGCTGGATATCCTTCAGCATGAACATATGAAAGTTCTTTAAGTTTTAATGCACCTTCTAAAGCTATTGGATATGAATACCCTCTTCCTAAAAACATTGAACCCTTTGCTTCGTTAAATGTAGAGGATATTGCCTGGATATCATTATCATGAAGCAGTGTTTTCTCTATTAAGCTAGGCAAAGCTTTCAGATCTTTAATCTTTTCTTGATATTCTTTTTTTTCAATTTCCTTTCTTAATGATCCAAGTTTTAAGGCTAAAATATATAAAACTAGTATTTGACCTAGAAATGCTTTTGTCGATGCTACTCCTATTTCAGGACCACAATGAATTGGTAAAACAAAGTTTGAGTCTCTTGCAATTGAACTTTCGATTACATTAACAACAGCACATGTTTTCATGTTATTTTTGTTACAAAGATCTAAAGCTGCGTAAGTATCTGCTGTCTCCCCTGATTGTGAAACAAAAATATATAAAGTATCTTTTTTAAACCTATTTTTTCTGTATCTAAACTCTGATGCTATATCTATGTTTACATCTAAAGTTGTAAGTTCTTCAAACCAATATTTAGCCATCAAACAAGAATGATATGCAGTTCCACATCCCACCAAAGTTATTGATTTAATATCCTTAATTTTCCATGGAAAATTGAAGATATTTATATCTTTGTTTAAATTATCTACGTATTCTTTAATCCCAGTTTTAATTGTAGTCGGTTGTTCTTCAATTTCTTTTGCCATGAAATGTTTAAAGTCACCTTTATCGTAATTTGCTTCATTAGATGATAGTTCTAATATTTTTTTATTAACTTTTTTTCCTTCTTCATTGAAAAAAAGAACTTGATCTTTTTTAACAATACAAAATTCACCATCATCAAGATAAGTAATTTTATTTGTCATAGATTTTAAAGCATAAGAATCTGACCCTAGATAGTTTTCATTTGGACCATAACCAACAGCTAAGGGTGATCCTCTTCTAGCACCAACTATTAAATCTGGCATATCTTTAAAAACAATTCCAAGAGCAAAGCTACCATGAAGTTGTTTTAACGTTTTTGTGATAGCTTCCTCTAATTCAGAAGTCTTTAAATTTTCTGTTATTAAATGAACAATTACTTCTGTATCTGTCTGTGATTTAAATTTGTGATCTTTATTAATTAAATGTTTTTTTAATATTGTAGAATTTTCAATAATACCATTATGAACTACTGACACATTGTCAGAGGAATGAGGATGTGCATTTAAACTATTTGGAATTCCATGAGTGGCCCATCTTACATGGCCAATACCTATATTTCCTTTTAAATTTTTTAAATCAAAATTATTTTCTAAATTATCAACTCTACCTTCTGATTTTACTTCGTTAATCTTACCATCTGAAAGCGTAGCTATACCTGCTGAGTCATATCCTCTGTACTCTAATTTTTTTAATGAATTAATTATATTTGCAGAAACAGGTTTGTTACTTGATATCCCAATAATCCCACACATAAATTATTTTTTCTTTCTTTTGTAATTCTTAACTTCTAATTGTGGCGATCTTGTTAGTGCTAAAGATTTTTTATTAACGGTCTTTGTTATTACTGATCCAGCTCCAACAATACTATCTTCATTTATAGTAATTGGAGCAACTAAAGAAGAGTTTGAGCCTATAAATACTTTGTCTTTAATTTTTGTCTTATTTTTATTTATCCCATCATAATTACAAGTAATTGTGCCTGCGCCTATATTTACTGATTTTCCAATTTGAGCATCTCCTACATAAGACAAATGGTTAACTTTAGATTTATTTCCTAAAGTACTTTTTTTAATCTCAACAAAATTGCCTACTTTAGATCCTTCTTTTAAAATTGTATCAGGTCTTATTCTAGCATATGGACCAATCTCAACTTTGTTTTCAATTTTACACGATTCTAAATGTGAAAAAGATTTCACAATTACATTATTCCCAATTATAACTTTAGATCCAATAACAACATAAGGTTCTATAGTTACATTACTTCCAATCTTGGTATCTTTTGAAAAAAAAATAGTTTCAGGGCCTATCATTTTAACTCCTGATTTTATAAATTTCTCTCTTAGTTTTTTTTGATTTAAAACTTCCATTTATAATTGATTTATATTAAGAATATGTTTTGATTAATTCACAATTTATTTCTTTAAAATACTTTTAAAATGAAACAAAAATTTACAATTTTATTTGATTTAGACGGTACATTAGTGGATACCGCTCCAGATTTAATTCACGCCCATAACCATGTAATGAAAAAATTTGGTTATCCTACAAAAACTTTAGGAGAATTAAAAAATGCTGTTGGTAAAGGAGCAAAAGCTATGATGGCAAAGGCTAATGGTCAGTGGAAATGGTTTGATGAAAAAATTCAAAATGAAATGACTGATGAATTTTTATCTTATTATGGAAAAAATATTTTACGTGAAAGTAAATTAATTAACGGTGTAAAGGAATTTTTAAATTGGTGTAAAAATGAAAACATTTCTATGGCAGTATGTACTAATAAAACTGAACATTTAGCGGTTGATCTTTTAAAAAAAATTGGGATTTATGATTATTTTGAATACGTTGCTGGTTATAATACTTTTGAATATTGCAAACCAGACCCTCGACACTTAACAACTACTATAGAAATATTAGACGGTGATAAAAATAAATCATTGATGATTGGTGACAGTGAAACAGATGCTAATGCTGCTAAAGCCGCTGAAATTCCAATAATATTACTAAAATATGGATATACAGAAAAAAGATCTGAGGATATTTATCATAATCACATTATAAAAGACTTTGTAGGTATTGAAAAAATAATATCTGAATATCTTTAATATTGATTAATTTATTTTTACTATTAAAACAAAATCAAAAAATTAGGAGTTATTTTGTTATTGCATACAGTTAAAGTATTTCCATCAAAAATTAATCTTCCAAAAAAGAAACAGCTTGCTTGGAAAATAGCAGAGATAGCAAGTGATAACGCTAAATTAAATAAAGATGCGATAGAGATGGTTATCAATAGAATAATTGATAATGCATCCGTTGCGATAGCTTCTTTAAACAGAAAACCAGTAATTTCATCTAGAGAAATGGCTTTAAAACATTCTAGAAAGAACGGAGCAACTATATTTGGAGTAAATTCAAAATTAAAATTTGATTGTGAATGGGCAGGTTGGTCAAATGGGACAGCTGTAAGAGAATTAGACTTTCATGATACTTTTTTAGCTGCTGATTATAGTCATCCTGGTGACAACATCCCTCCACTTATTAGTGTAGCACAACAAAATAAAAAAAGTGGATTAGATTTATTAAGGGGAATAATTACTGCGTATGAAGTTCAGGTAAATTTAGTTAAAGGTATTTGTTTACATAAACATAAAGTTGATCACATTGCTCATTTAGGACCAAGTGTTGCTGCTGGATTAGGGACAATGCTAAAATTAAACACTGAAACTATATATCAATCTGTTCAACAAGCATTACACACAACAATATCTACTAGACAATCTAGAAAAGGTGAAATTTCAAGCTGGAAAGCTTATGCTCCTGCACATGCAGGTAAGCTTGCTATCGAAGCTGTAGATAGAGCTATGAGAGGCGAAGGTGCTCCAAGTCCAATTTACGAAGGTGAGGATAGTGTAATAGCAAGAATACTGGATGGAAAAAAAGCAAACTATAAAGTCCCACTGCCTAAAAAAGGTGAAAGTAAAAAAGCTATTTTGGAAACATATACAAAAGAATATTCTGCTGAATATCAATCTCAAGCATTAATAGATTTAGCAAAAAAAATTAAAACAAAAATACCTAATTTAAATCTAATTAAAAAAATTGATATTTTTACAAGTCATCATACCCATTATGTCATAGGAACAGGTGCTAATGATCCACAAAAAATGGACCCCAAAGCTAGCAGAGAAACATTAGATCATTCAATAATGTATATCTTTGCTGTGGCCCTGGAAGATGGAGACTGGCATCATGTTAAATCTT
>CACKZG010000023.1 GCA_902604545.1 uncultured Pelagibacteraceae bacterium | reverse complement strand
ATAAGAAATTCCTTTTGAATTAAAGAAGTCTCTCATATTAAGCTCAGTTGTCGTTCCTAAGTTTGTACATGCAGAAATACCGTTTTTGAAATCATTCACAGATGAATATCCAGAATTTTTTCTAACCATAAAACCTTGACCATCATAGAAGTTTACTCCTACGAAAGTAAGTCCGATGTCAGCATCCCTTGAAAGAGTCCAAGTTGTGTTTCTTGATAAGATGTCTATCTCATTAGATGTTAAAGCAGTAAATCTTTCTTTAGCACTTAATGGTGTAAACTTAACTTTGTTTGCATCACCTAATACTGCAGCAGCTACCGCTCTACATACATCAACGTCAACACCAGTCCAATTTCCTGCAGCATCAGCATTAGAAAACCCTGGAAGACCTTGAGATACTCCACATCTTACAAAACCCTTCTTTTGAGTGTTTTTAAGTGTTTTAGATTTTTTAGCAGCCATAGTTTCTGTTGTAAAAGTAAACAACACTGCAACCATAGCAACTAAAGAAGTTAATTGTTTTAAGTATTTAAACATTATTCTTCCTTTATGTTATTTTTATTTGTTAACAAATAATTCAAAATTACTTTTGAATATTCTTAATTTAAACATGTAAGAAAATACTCTTCAAGGAAAATTAATTTCAAAATTGTATATTATAAAGATTCTAGTCAAGCTTAATTTTGGAATAATTAGGTGCTTAAAATGCAAGGAATGGCGCGCCCTGAAGGATTCGAACCTCCGACCCTCGGTTTAGAAAACCGATGCTCTATCCAGCTGAGCTAAGGGCGCAAAATTTAATGATATATATAATACTAAATTAATTTTTAAAAAGAAATTTTTTTGCTATTAGCAATAAAGATAAAAGTTCAACTCTTCCGATTATCATAAAAAATATAAGAAAATATTTAGTTAAAAAGTGTAAATTTTGAAAATCAAAGTCAGAAACACCATAAGCAGAAGAATTAACTGTGTTCATTAGGGTTAATACAGCTAATTTAAAGGAATATTCAAATTGAATATTAGACAAAGATAACAAGATGGTTAAAGAAAAAAGAGAAATAACAAAAATTACTATTGTTAAAAAATATTTATTAATATCTTTTGTGTCAAAATTAATCTTAGAAAAAATAAGTTTATTCATAAATACATTTTTTGGCCTACTAAAAGAAAGAATTTGATTTATAGAATATTTAGTTAAAGAATATATTTTTAAAAACCTTAAGCCTGAACTCGTAGAAAAAAAGGATCCGCCGATAATTACAAGTAAGATGTATATAAAATGTAAGTTAGCTTGATCAACTTCAAGTGAGATACCTATATTTGAAATACTGCTAACTAAAGATAAAAAACTGTATGAGAAATTAGTATCATAGCTAAAAAAAACAAAAAATATACTTACAACTACAATAAAATATAAAAATAAATGTATGTCTTCATAAAAAAAATTTAAATTTTTTTTTCTTAGAAAAATTAAATTATATGTAAAAAAAATACTAAAAAATGAAATCAGCATTAAAATAGAAAATATAATTATTTGAAAATCATTTATTAAAATTGACGAAAGATCATTTGAAGGAAGGAATCCACCTGATGAAATTATTGTCATTGCTAAATTCAGTGAATTAAACGATCTAATGCCAAGAATGTTTAGAATAATAAAAATTGATATAGTTAATCCTGAATATAACAAAAGAATTTTAATTGATTGTTTTAAAATCTCGGCAGAATTAAAAGATAAAAAATTAGTTAAAGATTTTTTTAAACTTTCGTCATAAATATCAATTAAAAAAATAATAGAATATAAAAAATACAACCCACCTATCCATTGTATTGATGATCTCCATAAAATTAAGCCTTGATCAATATGTTTAATATTTTCAAAGACAGTGAAACCTGTTGAAGTAAATCCTGAAACAGCCTCGAATAAAGAATTTAAAAAGGATAAATTATAAATACTTAAATAAAAAGGTATTGACAAAATCAAAGGCATTAAAAAGTATCCTAATAAGACAGTTAATATTTTTTCAAATATTGAGGGTTTTTTCTGATCGGTTTTAATTTTATAAAAAATTATTCCAATAACTGCAGAAATAATTAAGCTATAATAATACGTGTTTAGATTTAGATATAAATTAAAATAATAAGAATAAATAATATTAAAAAAAGAAAATATAGATATTAATACAAAAAAGAAACTTAAATACTTTACTCTAAAAAATGACATTTAATTAAATAGAACTAATTCTAAATATATTTTCTACTACTGAAATTAAGTCTTTCTTTGCTAAAAATACAACTTTATCCTCTTTTTGGAAAACAAAATTTGATCGAGGTATAATAACTTTATTTTCTCTTAACACAGCACCTAATCTTATTTCTTCAGGTAAATTAGAATTTTTTAATTCTTTATTAATAAGTTCTGACGTTTCTATGATTTCAGCTTCAATTACCTCATATTCACCATTCATAATTGTATAAGCAGTTTCAATTGTACCTTTATGAATATGTTTTAAAATACTTGAGACAGTATTCATTCGAGGATCTATAAGATCATCAATTTTTAATGAATTTTGTAACAAAGAATAATTCGGCTTATTAATTAAAGCCATTGTTCTTTTATCATCTACATCTTTTTCATCTTTTGCAAATTTTTCAACAAGGACACTTACCATTAAATTATCTTCATCATCATTTGTTAAAGCAAGAACTGTTTCGGCCTCTTGCAAATTAGCTTCTACAAGAACTTCTTCATCTAAAGCGTCACCGTTAATAACAATAGTATTGTTTAATTCACTAGCAAGAAATTCAGCTCTTTCTTTGTTTTTTTCTATAATTTTTACTCTCGCTGCATCCAAAGTTTCTTCAATATTTTTTGCTAAGTTAAAACCTATGTTGCCACCACCTACAATTAAAATATTTTTAGATATTTTTTCATCATGACCAAAAACTTCTAGGGTTTCTGACATTTGAGAAGAATTTATTATCACGTAAATTTTATCATTTTTTCTTACATCATCATTTTTCTTAGGAATTAAAAATTTTTCATCTCTTATAATTCCGATTATATTAGCGTCTAAATTGGGGTGTTTTTTAGTTAAATCATTAAGTTTGATATTAATTAATTTACAATTTTCATTAATTAAAATTTCTAATAGTCTAATTTTATTATCAGCAAACGGAACACTATCTAGTGCTCCTGGTGCCTCAAGTTTTCTTTGTATTGATTTAGCAATTTCAATCTCTGGTGAAATAATTACATCTATTGGTAAATTCTCTTTATTGTAAACTCTTGTAAATTTTGGGTTTAGATAATCTTGAGATCTTATTCTTGCTATTTTTTTTGGAATTTTAAAAATTGAAAAAGCTATTTGACAAATGAGCATATTAATTTCATCATTTCTAGTGACTGCTATAATCATGTCAGTATCTGTTGCGTTAGCTTTTTCTAGTATAGAAGGATAAGTACCTTTTCCAACAATAGCCTTAACATCTAAAGCATCGTCAATTTTTTGAATATCTTCACTAGATGGGTCAATAATAGTTATTGAATGACCTTGCTCACTTAGCTGTTTAGCTATAGTAAAACCCACTCTTCCTGCGCCACAAATGATTATATTCATCAATTAATATCTTTCACACCTAATATTTTTAATTTTCTATGAAGTGCGGTTCTATCCATACCAACAAAATTTGCAGTTTTAGATATGTTTCCATTAAATTTTTTTAATTGAATAGTTAAATACTCTTTTTCAAACTTTTCTCTAGCCTCTTTTAATGGCACTGATAGGCTATTTTCAGTTATTTGATTATCAAAACTTGTGTTTTTTAGTGATTCTTTAATTATATTTGATATTTTATCTTTTGTATTAGGTTGAAGAATAGCAATTCTCTCAATTAAATTTCTTAATTCTCTTACATTACCATGCCATTTATGATTTAAAATGTAACCATTATTTTCATCAATTTCTAGTTCTTTAATATTGTAATTTTCTGATACTTTTTTTGAAAAGTATTTAATCAAAAGCGGAATGTCAGAAATTCTTTGATTTAATGGTTCTATATTTATTTCAAAAACGTTAATTCTATGGAACAAATCCTCTCTGAAATTTCCAATCTCTATTTCAGTTTTTAAATCCTTGCTAGAGGAACAAATTAATCTAACATCAACATTTACATCATTTGTTCCATTAATTCTTTTAAATTTTTGATCTGTCAAAACTCTTAAAATTTTAGATTGAATATTTAAAGGAATTTCAGAAACTTGATCTATTAATAAAGTTCCTTTATTAGCATTTTCTAAAGCGCCATAAGATATAGAGCCGTTATTTTTTTCTTCTCCAAATAATTCCATTTCGTACTTATTTGAGTCCAATAAAGCTCCGTTCAAAACTACAAATGGATTTTTATTTCTTTTTGATAATTTATGAATTTTTCTTGCTATCAATTCTTTTCCAGATCCTGACGGACCATTAATAAATACTCTACTTTCTGTAATAGAAATTTTATTAATTTGATCAGTAATATTTAAAATATTTTTACTATTCCCAATTAATTCATAAGATGAAAATAATTTTGTTTCATATTCTTTATTTTGCTTTTTTAGATTATAGTTTTCAACTGCTCTTCTAACAAAATTCAGCAATCGTTCTTGATCAAAAGGTTTTTCAATAAATTCAAAAGCACCCTCTTGAAGTGATTTTACTGCCATTTCTATATTTGCATGACCAGATATAATTATAACAGGTATGTCTTTGTTTTTGGATTTGATATGAGATAGAAGTTCAATTCCATCATTATCGCCTTTATCTAATTTTACGTCAAGTATAGCAACATCAGGAAGTTTCTTATCTATTTCACCAAGAGCTTGATTATAATTAGCTGCTAAACGAGTTTTGTAACCAGCATCTATAATTAATTCATTAATTATATTTCTGATATCAGGGTTATCATCTACGATTAAAATTTCTTCACTCATTATTGTTTTAAAAATATAATATTAATTTTTGCACCATTTTTAATTGGTATAAAGTCTATTTTTCCATTGTGATCATTAATTATTTTATTAACTATTGATAATCCTAAACCGGTTCCATTTTTCTTGGTTGTGAAATACGGATTAAGTATATCTTTAATATTATTTTTTAATTCATTAAAACCAACACCATTATCTTCTATAGTTGTTTTTATGTGGCTATCATCTTCAGTAAGTTCAATAGTAATTTTTTTACTGAAATTATTGTTGTTTTGAGCTTTTTGATTGATACTTTCTATAGAATTTTTAATCAAATTTAAAAATACTCTACTTATTTGTTCCTTATCACTCTCTAGCATAATTTTATTAAAATCTTTTTTAAAATTAATATCAATAGATTTGTCTAATTCTATGAGCAAATTTATATTTTCCTGAATAATGTCTACTAAGTTATTTTCTCTAAATATTGGTTTAGGCATTCTTGCAAAGTCAGAAAATTCATTTACTAATTTTTCAATTTGTTTAATTTGGTTATTTATAATTTTTAAATTATCTTTAAAATTTTCAGTTTCATTTTCATTTAATTCTTTAGAATATTTATTTTTTAATCTATCTATAGTCAATTGAATTGGTGTAAGTGGATTTTTAATTTCATGAGCAAGTTTTCTAGCTAAACTTCCCCATGCTTCATGTCTTTCATTAATTATCAACTTTTCTTGCTGGTTTTTCAGCCTATCTATCATCAAGTTGAAATTTTTATTTAAGGTTTCTAAATCTTTATCTGTTTTCACTTCGGGAACTTTTGCATTAAAATTTCCTTGTCCAATGGAAGTTGATGCAAAAATTAAGTTATTTATAGATCTAAAAAACCTAGATGAAAATCTTATTGCTATAGATATAGAGACAAATAATAAAACAATAACAACAATAATATAAATAATAGCAAATGAGAGTTTGATTCCAGTACTTTTCTCCTCAACTGTATAATAAAAATTAATAGCTTCTTGAGACTCGGTTAAATATCTTGAAATATCTTTGTCTAGATACTTTACTACATACAAAAATCTGTCTTCAAAATTTTGTAGCCTCATTATAGCTGCAGAAATATTTTCTGGAGCATTAATAATTTTTAGAGGACGATCATCATCTAAAACTAAATTTAAAGCTCTATCAACAGGTGGTATATATGATTGATCATCATTCAATGTTGAAAATAAAATTTTTTTATTAATGTCTATAATGTGTATTTCATCAACATTTCTAATTATTTTTTGTGTCTCTAAAAATCTCCTATATTCTCTTTGATTATCATTTAAAAATTTTTTACTTTTATTGGTATCAAAAGCTATCAAAACAATATCAGATTGAATTTTATTTCTGATTTCTTCAACATAATTTCTAGCTAGCTCATAAGAATTGTTAACAACTGTAGTAACTTTTTTGTCAAAATATTTCTCTAAAGCAAAAGAAAATAAAAAAAGTGAAAATATTGAAATTAATACTGATGGAATTAAAGTAAATAAACCAAAGTAGGTAATGTATTTTTTATTTGATTTTAGACCATCTTTATCGATATCATTTTTAATTGCACTTTTAATCTCAATAAAAATAAAAACAAAAAGTGCTATTAAAAGAACAATATTTAGAACTAATAAAATTTGTAAATTTTGATCTGATAATTCAATAAATCCTTTATCAATAAAAGTTAAAAAGGTTAAAAAACCTATCGATAATGTGATAATAAATAATATTATTATATATATATTTTTTTTAATAAATTCGTACATTTGAATATAAAAACTACCATATAAATGAATAATTATTTTATAATACTAGCATCAGGACAAAGCAAAAGATTTAAATCAAAAAAACCAAAGCAATTCAATATTTATAAAAACAAGGCTCTTTTTAAACATTCTTTAGAAAAAGCAATAAAATCTAAGCTGTTTAAAAAAATTATATTGGTCGTAAATAATAAAAAAAACATTAAGGAAAAATTTCCTAAGAATGTATCCATTATTAAAGGTGGCAAAGAAAGATCTGATTCTTCTTTAATTGCCTTGAAATATATAAAGAAATTTAAACCAAATAATGTTCTAATTCACGATGCTGCTAGACCAAATTTCACAATCAAGCTTTTAAAAAATCTAATTATATCTCTTAAAAACAATAAGGCTGTAATACCTTCTATACATTCAAAAGACTCCATTAAATATAAAGTAAAAAACCAACTTTTTAACTTAAATCGAAATAATTCAATATTAACTCAGACCCCACAAGCTTTTAAATTTAAAGATTTGTATATTCTTTCGAATAAACAAAAAAATAAAATCACTGATGAAGCAGCGTTATTTATTGAAAACAATTTAAAAGTAAAATTTATAAAAGGTGAAAACTTAAATAATAAAATTACATTTAAAGAAGATATCAAAACTAACAAAACTTTTTTTGGTATAGGTTTTGATATTCATAGATTAATAAGAGGCAAAGAACTTTTTTTAGGTGGTTTAAAAATTTCTTATCATTCAGGACTTAAAGGACATTCAGATGGCGATGTGATTATTCACTCAATAATCGACTCTCTTCTTGGAGCTATGAGAAAAAAAGATATTGGTATTTTTTTTCCAGATAATCAAAAAAAATATAAAAATATTAGATCTCCTAAAATGCTTAAACCAATAATTGAGATATTAAATAATAATGATTTTTATATAAATAATTTAGATATTAATTTAATTTGTGAACAACCAAAAGTTTCAAAGTATCGTGGTAAAATAATCAAATCTCTATCCAATTTATTAAATATTGATAAAGAATTAATTAACCTAAAAGGTAAAACAGTAGAAAAGCTTGGATTAATTGGAAAGGAAAAAGCAATAGCTTGCGAAGTTATTTGCTCAATAACACAATGAAAAAAATAAATGTTTTGTTATCTACTTTTTTTGGTTATGGATATTTAACCAAAATTCCTGGCACTGTAACCTCTGCTGTAACAGCTGTTTTTATTTATATTGCTTACGAAATTTTAGGTTACACAGATCTTAAATTTTCAATTATTTTTTTTATACTTCTATTCTTTTATTCATTTTATGCTGTAAAAGACTCTGAGTCTGAATTTAAAAATAAAGATCCAAGGCAAATAGTAATTGATGAAGTTTTAGGGCAATCCATGCCTTTAATTTTATTATTATATTTAAATCAAACTAATCAAATAAGTATTTCAATTGAAATTTATTATATTTTATCTTTTGTATTTTTTAGATTTTTTGACATCCTAAAACCTTTTCCAGTAAGTTACTTTGATAAAAACCATAAGAACTATTTTGGAATAATTATGGATGATATAATGGCAGGGTTATATTCAATGATATTAATATATTTAATAAGCTTAAAATTCTAATGAGTATTCAATTACTTCATAAAAAATTAATTAAAAAAAGATTAACTTTATCTGTGGCTGAGTCTTGTACGGGTGGATTACTGGCTCATAATTTTACTAAATTAGCTAATTCATCAAAATACTTTCAAATGGGTCTGACCACTTACTCTAATCAAGCTAAAATAAAAATATTAAAGGTTAATAAAAATATTATTAAAAAATATGGTGCAGTAAGCCATGAGTGTTGTAAAGCAATGGTTCAAAATTTATCTAAAATTTCAAAGAGTAAAATCAACATCTCCATTACAGGAATTGCTGGACCAGGAGGTGGATCAAAAGAAAAACCCGTTGGCCTTGTTTATATTGGGGTCAAAAAAGGTAAAGCTCTGCTTATTAAAGAAAATAAATTTAAATCAAAAAATCGTAATTCAATTCAAAAATCAACTGTTCGTACCGTAATTAAGATAATCAGTAAAATTATTTAACATTTTCAGCTCTTTTTTGAAACGCGTCTGCTATCTTTTCCAAACCAAATTGAAAAGATTTGGTCATTAAAATATTTAAAAATTTATTTTCAATTTCAAAATCAATATCAAATAAAACTTCTGTTTTATAACCATCAATATCATTTCCTACCTCAATAAATTTCCAATTATTTTCTAAGTGATTTAATGGTCCACCTAAATTAACAACATGAATATGATCTTTTTTTTTATTTAATTTAACGTCACTTTTAAATGTATCCTTAAACGGCCCCTTACCTATTGTAAGATCAGCAATTATATTTATTGTATCGCCGTTATCAGTTCTCTCATAAACTTTTGAATTATCGCAGAAAGGAATAAATTCTGGGTATTTTTCAATATCTAAAACAAACTCAATTAGCTTATCTTTTCTGTTATCAATTAATCGCTTAACTGATGCTTTTGGCATTAATTATTATTTATTCTATTTTGTTGAAGTTTCGCAAAATCTTCATCCGCATGATATGAAGATCTAGTTAAAGGGGATGAAGACACTAACAAAAATCCTTTAGCTTTTGCAATTGTTCCTAAATCTTCAAATTCTTTTGGTGTATAATATCGATCTAATGGATAATGTTTGGTTGATGGTTGTAAATATTGACCAATCGTTATGAAATCAACATCTGCAGCTCTTAAATCATCCATGACTTGAAAAATTTCATCTCTTGTCTCTCCTAAACCAACCATTATTCCAGATTTAGTAAAAATATTTTTATTAACTTTTTTTGCATTTTTCAAAAGTTCTAAAGATGCAAAGTATCTAGATCCAGGTCGAACTTTTAAATAAAGACTAGGAACAGTTTCAATATTATGATTAAAAACATCTGGTTTAGCATCTAAAACTTTTTTATAAGCATCTCCTTTTCTTAAAAAATCAGGTGTAAGAACTTCAATAGTAGTATTTGGATTTGATTTTCTAGTTTGATTAATCACTTCAAAAAAATGTTCTGACCCACCATCATCTAAATCATCTCTGTCCACTGAGGTAATTACAACATGTTTTAAATTTAATTTTTTTACTGCTTCTGCAATTTTAACTGGTTCAAGTTGATCTAATTTTCTTGGTACACCAGTTTTAACATCACAAAAAGCACAAGCTCTTGTACAAGTGTCTCCCATAATCATAAAAGTTGCATGTCTCTTACTCCAACATTCAGTTATATTAGGACAGTTTGCTTCCTGACAAACAGTTACAAGATTATTGTTATTTACTATTGTTTTAGTTAAAAAAAATTCCTTACTATTTGTAAGTTTTGATCTAATCCATTCTGGTTTTTTTTTAATTGGATTAACCGGTTTGTTTTCTTTTTCTGGATGTCTACTTTTCATCTTTTTTAATTATATAAATTGTCTCATTTTTTTTACCAAATAAAAATCGTTCTCTAATTAAAGTCTCAATATAATCGAGATCTAAATTAGTACTTAGAAGTGAATTTTTATGATCCATATCTTCTATTTTATTAGTTAGGGTTAATT
Organism: uncultured Pelagibacteraceae bacterium; assembly: GCA_902604545.1. Taxonomy (GTDB): domain Bacteria; phylum Pseudomonadota; class Alphaproteobacteria; order Pelagibacterales; family Pelagibacteraceae; genus Pelagibacter. The sequence continues at coordinate 94 of CACKZG010000023.1, read as the reverse complement.
CTTCTTTTTTCAAGTTAGACAAAAGTTCCTTCTTTTCTATATACGAAAAAAGGCCTCTTTCTCCAGATACTAAGTTAAAACCAAAATAAAAAAT
>CACKZG010000022.1 GCA_902604545.1 uncultured Pelagibacteraceae bacterium | reverse complement strand
ACCTACTACAAAATTTCCTGCCCAGAAAGTTACTGTTAAAAATAGATATAAATAGGCTAAAAAATTATTATCTTTAGTCACTTAACTAAATCTAAGCGAACTATAAGGTTTTAAATCTAAATTAGTATTTTCGTTCGCTATCATCCCTGAAACAATCTTTCCAGAAATTGGACCTAAAGTCCATCCTAAATGATGATGCCCAAAACAATAATAAACATTTTTGTAATTTTTTGATGGCCCCATAACAGGTAAAAAATCAGGTAAAGTTGGTCTAAATCCTAGCCACTCGTCCTCATGTTCAGGTAAATCACCGAGCATATATTTAGCATTATTTATCAAATTTTTAACTCTTGATTTAGATAGTGGATTATCTAATCCACCAAATTCTACAGTTCCAACAACTCTTAAGCCTTGTTCCATTGGTGTAATTCCAAATCCACGGTTAGAAAATATTACAGGTCTACTTAATAAGTGATCACAATTTTTGAAATGAACATGATATCCACGCTCTGTATCTAAGGGTATTTTTTCATCAAGATTATCTGTTAATTTTTTTGAAAAAGCTCCACAAGCTATTACTGCTTTATCAAAAACATAACTTTGAGTTTCAGTTTTAAAAACTGGTTTTTCTTCATCAAATTTAATTTCTTTAATATTTACTTTGTTAAATTTTCCACCTTTTTTCAAAAATAAATCAAATAATTTTAAAAGAATTCTTTTTGGGTTTCTTGCATGTCTTGCATAAGGATAATATACACCAGCATGATAAAAAGGTCTGATATTTGGTTCTAAATCGTGTATTTCAGATTTGCTAACAAGTTGCTGTTCGACACCAAGCTCGTTTCTTACTTTAATTTCTAATTCTCTACTTTTTAAATTTTTTTCATTCCAAATATAAAGAATACCTTTATTTTCAACTAAACCTTCTAAATCAATTTCTTCAAACAATTCATCATAAGCTGGTAAAGCTAAATCTAAAATTTGGTGCATATTTTTAGCAGTATGCATCATCTTGGTTTTAGAAGTGTTCATTATAAACTTTAAAAACCAAGGAATCATTTTAGGAATGTAGTTCCATTTCAAGGCTAGTGGACCTGTAGAACTGAGTAACATAGCCGGGACATCCGCTAAAATATCAGTTCTGTTTAAAGAAAGAGATGCATATGGTGAGAAGTGACCTGCATTACCATAAGAAGCTACATGGCTACCTGGATTATCTCTATCAAAAATAGTCACATTGAAACCTTTTTTTTGGAGAAACAAAGCATTTGATACACCTTGTATTCCAGCTCCAACTATTCCTACTTTAAGGTTTTTATTCATAAAATTGTTATACAAGTAAAAATTAATTTATCAGAGTGACAAATTATGCAAATTTAAATTTTTTTATGCAATAATTTGTTTATGATTAATTTTTGCACTCAATACTATCCCGAAACCAATCATAGTGGCTAACATTGAAGAACCTCCGTATGACATGATAGGTAATGGAGAACCAACTATAGGTAGCAGACCCAAAACCATAGATAAGTTTACTACAATGTAAATAAAAATTGCAAAGGCATAACCAAAACAAAAAAGTCTAGCAAAATTACTTCTTGAAATAGCTCCTATCCTTACAATTCTAAAAATTATTATTGAGTATAATATCAATAGACCAACTGAGCCTATAAAACCAAACTCTTCTGAAAATAAAGTAAAAATAAAATCTGTATGTTTCTCAGGTAAAAAATCTAAATAACTCTGAGTTCCTTTTAAAAAACCTTTCCCGTCTAGGCCACCTGAGCCTATGGCTATTTTCGATTGTATAATTTGATATCCGGCACCTAAAGGATCTCTATCTGGGTCTAAAAAAGTTAATATTCTTAGTTTTTGATATGGCTTAAGAAATGAAATTATAAACGGTAACGAAATCAAAAAAATAATAAATGAGTAAATAAAGTATTTTATTTTTACTCCCCCTAACCACAAAATAATTAATCCACTTAAAGCAATTAATATCGAGGTACCAAGATCAGGTTGAGAAATTACAAAAATAATTGGAATTAATATAATCGATAATACAATTAATATGCTAGTAAATGAATTAACATTTTCTATTTTTAATCTGTGATAATATTTTGCGAGACACATTATTACAGCTATTTTCATAAGCTCTGATGGTTGTAGAACGAATAAATAAAGATCCATCCATCTTTGTGAGCCAGACGACTTAATTCCAAAAAAGGAAACATAAATTAATAAAAGTATTACAATAAAATAAATTATATATGATAAATTGTGCCAAAATTTTATGTTTAAGAAAGCAACAAAAATCATTAAGGGAAAAAAAACTACAAGTTTTACAAAATGATTTTTAGTATGAAAAAGTATTTCTCCTCCATCAGTAGAATACATAACAAAAACACTTAATACAGAAAGAAGGACCACTGAAATCAATAATATATAATCTAGGTTTTTTAATTTTTGAAATAATGTAATTTCATTATTCAATCTATCGTGTTGAAACATTTAAACGGTAATCCTCTCAAAATTTGATTGTTCATTTCTTAAATCATGTCTATCAATAATTAATTTAAATAGTTTTTTCGCAATAGGTGCTGCTGCCTTACTTCCTGAGCCACCATGCTCTATAATTATACTTAATGCATATCTTGGATTTATATATGGACCATAAGCAATATATAATGCATGATCTCTATCTTTGTATGGTATTTGCTCTAATTCTAAATCCAATTCCCTTTCTCTTTTACTAATTCTCTTCACCTGTGCTGTTCCAGTTTTTCCTGCAAATTGATATTTAGGATCATCAATTCTTGATTTATAAGAAGTTCCAAATCTTTCATTGGTTGAAGCGAACATTGCTTCTTGAACAATCTTAATATTTTGTTGGTTTTTAAATAATTTTTTGTCCAACAATTTCTCAGATACAGTGTCAAATGATAAACCACTCTCCATTGATTGTTTTGCATCTTCATAAGAAATTGGATTACTATCCACAATTATTTTCGGTTTTACAGCATAGCCTCCGTTTGCAATTTGTGCAGTCATCATACAAAGTTGTAAGGGAGTTGTTTGAATATAGCCTTGGCCAATACCTGTTAATAAAGTCTCACCTAATACCCAGCCTTTACCAAGATTATTTTTTTTCCATTTTGTGTTTGGAAATAATCCTTTTTTTTCATTATCAAAATAATCGCCAAGTACTTTTTTACCTAAACCAAACTTTTCAGCTGTAATATTTAATCTATCAACACCTAATAACCTAGCAATCTCATAAAAATATGTATCACATGATTGTTTCATTGCATTTTTCAAACTTACCCAACCATGTCCTTTTTCCTTCCAACAATGAAATGTTTGTCCATATAACTCCATTTTTCCTGTGCATTTAACTTTAAACTTAGTATCTATTACTTTGTTTTCTAAAGCTGAAAGAGCAACGATTGGTTTTATTGTTGAGCCTGGTGAATATAGACCCGAAAGAGTCTTGTTTATTAGTGGTTTTAATGGATTATTTCTAATTAATTGCCATTCATCTTGGCTTATTCCAAATAAAAATAAATTTGGATTATAAGACGGAGATGAGTACATTGCTATTATATCTCCAGTATAAATATCCATTACACTTATAGATCCTGCTTTTTCATTCAATAATTCTCCACAAGCTTTTTGAATTTCTGTATCTACAGTTAAACGTATTTTTGATCCTTGTTCACCTTTTTGATGCTCAAGTTGATTAATTCTTTTACCGTAAGCATTAACTTCATATCTTTGAATGGCATTTGTACCAATTAAAAGATTTTCTAATCTTTTCTCTAAGCCCAGTTTTCCAATTTTCATTCCAGGCACAAATCTTTCTTGGATGGTTTGATTATCTAAAATTTCTTGTTCATTTGGTTGGCTCACATATCCAAGGACATGTGTATATACTTCATTAAACGGATAGTTTCTGGAGATTGTCATTACAGGTTTGACACCTACAAGATCGTATAAATAATTATTAATTTTTACAAATTGACTCCAGCTTAAATTTTCAGAAACAATAATGCTATCCCAGGGTTTCAGTTCTGATTTTAATTTATTTATCTTTGCAATTTTCTTATCACTTAGATTTAAAAGATTTTTTAATCTTACTAATAAATAATTAAAGTTCTCAACTTGCTCTGGAATTATGTGTAATTGATAAACTTTTAAATTTCCTGCAATTACATTTCCAAAATAATCAACTATATTTCCTCTTGTGGGGGGAAGTTTCCATTCTCTAATTCTATTCTTATCTGAGAGAGTTAAATATTTTTTATTTTCGTTTATCTGAAGAGAAAATAAACGTGCAACAATACCAACAAAAACTAATGCTTTCGCTGTTGCGATTATGAACATCCGTCTATTAATTACATCAGTTTTTCTTATCCCAGAATTAGATTTAATCATTTGTTTGATATGAAATTCTTTCGTTTAAAAAATTAAAATATTGGATAAAATAAAAAGGTAAATCCGGAATTAATTAAATAATTAGTATAATCAACTTTGATTAAAAAAACTAAATCTAAAATAATTATTTGAATTGAGTTTATTAATAAAATTGTAAATAATAATGTTATCCAGTCCTTCATAAAGTTTGGGGATAAAGTAATGTTTCTTAAGTAAGCTGTTGCCGAGCAAAGAATGAGATAGCAAAAACTACTAATTCCTATTGGTATACCTATTACAACATCATTAATTATACCTGCAAAGAAAATTGCTAGATAACCCAATTGGTAAGGATTTCTTAAAGTCCAAAAGAAAATTAATAAATGAACAAAATTAAAAGTAAAATAATCAAGTTTTAGATAATTAAAATCAAATTCATTAAATACTGAAAAAAATAACATTATTATAGGAAGATAAGATAAAAATTTTCTTAAAAAGGGACTTTTGTTAAGTGATGACATTATTTCTCTCCCCCAAATTTATAAGAAACAATTTTTACATAATTTAACTGAGTGAAATCAGAAAAAAAATTAATTTGACCTTCTGAACTACTATCAATTTTTCCTATTGGAATCCCTGGCTTAAATAGACCTCCGAGTCCAGATGTATAGGCAATAATTTCTTTATTTTTAAATATTTTTTTATAATCAATTTGAGTATGTTCGATTATTCCAAAATTGCTTCCTGTTCCAGAAACTACAGCCTGTATATCATCTGGTTCTAAAACAGAAGGTATTTTGCTATTTAGATCAGACAAAAGTAATGCTCTGGAATTACTATAGTTTACCTCAATAATTTGTCCCACCAAATAAACTTCATCAATAACAGCCATTCCAATTTTTACTTTATCTTTTGAGCCTTTATTTAATACTACTGATTTTAAATATGGACTGTCTTTATCAATCAAAACTCTGGCAAATATATCTTGTGAATTTATTGTTTCATCAAGTAACTCTCTAAGCTTTTTATTTTCTGTAATTAAAAACTCATTTTGTAATTTAAGTCGCTCAGAATTTTCTATTTTAATTATTTCTTTCTGTTGACTTTCATATAAATCTATATGCGATTTAAATTTAGAAGTTATTTCTTTTAATTTATTTTCTGGAATTGAAGCAATATGAGATGATCTATAAATTACTTCATTAATTCCTGATTTAACAAATTGTATTGGTTTAAAATTAAGATCACTTAAGACAATTACAAAAATTGATACAAAAATTAGAGTGAGTAATGAAAATTTTTGTTTATCTTTTTTTTTTAAAAACGCTGACCTAATGGCAATTACAAAATCATCTCTGCCGGTAGCCATTTTTCCTAATATTCAGATAACATAGTAGAAAAAGTTTCCTCTTGATCCAAAGCTTTACCTGTACCAACAGCAACACAAGATAATGGATCATCTGCTATATGAACTGGTAAACCTGTTTCTTTAGAAAACCTTTTATCAATATTTTTTAACAAAGCACCACCACCTGTTAATGTTAATCCCATATCAACTAAATCAGCTGACAACTCAGGAGGTGTATTTTCTAATGCATCTTTAATTGCACTAACCATTTGTTTCATTATATCATTTAGTGCTTCTGCCGTATCCTCTTCTGTAATATTAACTTCCTTAGGAGTACCCGATCTTAAATCTCTTCCTTTAACAGGATAAGTATTATTGCTTGATGGTATAGCTGTTCCAATTTCTTTCTTAATTTTTTCTGCAGTAGTATCTCCAATTAACAAATTATATTCTTTTCTCATATAATCTACTATTGCTGTATCCATTGAGTCACCTGCAACTCTTAAAGATTTTGAATAAACTAAACCTCCTAATGACATTACGGCAATTTCACTAGTACCACCACCTATATCAATAACCATAGATCCAGTTGCTTCAGAAATTGGTAATCCAGCACCAATTGCTGCTGCAATAGGTTCTTCAATTAATTGTACTCTTCTAGCACCTGCTGCGAGAGCACTATCTTGAATAGCTTTTCTCTCAACAGGAGTTGATCCTGTTGGAACACAAATTAAAATTCTAGGATTTGCAAATGTGCTCCCTGCATGAACTTTTTTAATAAAATGTTTTATCATCTCTTCAGTCACAATAAAGTCTGCTATTACTCCATCTCTTAGAGGTCTAATTGCACTTATGTTTCCAGGCGTTCTTCCAAGCATTGTTTTTGCTTCATCTCCAACTGCTAAAACATTTTTTTTTCCACCTTGCTCTACAATTGCAACAACTGAAGGTTCATTAAGAACTACACCTTGACCCTTTAAAACTACAAGTGTATTTGCTGTTCCAAGATCAATTGCCATATCTTGGCTCCATATTTTTTTAACACTACTAAATAACCCCATTATATCCCTCTTACTTTCTGACTTTCTTGCTCCATAGGAGCTGTTTTATCTCGTTTGATTATCATTTTATTTAACGCATTTATGTAAGCATTTGCTGATGCAACCAAAGTGTCTGTATCAGCTGCTTGACCTACAGTTGTTTTACCCTTTTCCTCAATTTTAACACTTACTGTTGCTTGTGCGTCTGTTCCTTCTGTAACTGCATGAACTTGATAAAGTTGCAAATTAACATCATGAGGATATAAAGTTTTAATGCATTTGAATATTGCATCCACTGGACCATCTCCAGTTTCTTTTGCATTTTTAACATCACCGTAAACATCCAAAGTCATTTCTGCTTTTTGTGGTTCTCCTGTTCCAGCAAAAACTTTTAAAGATTTAAGAGTAATTGCACTCACTTTATTATCTACAATTAAACTATCATCTACTAATGCAATAATATCTTCATCGTAAACATGTTTTTTCTTATCTGCTAAGACTTTGAATTTTGCAAATGCATTTCCTACTACATCGTCAGTTAAATCTGGATAACCTAAACTATTTAATTTATCTTTAAATGCATGTCTCCCAGAATGTTTTCCCATTACTAATGATGTTTGCTTAACCCCTACACTTTCAGGTGTCATTATCTCATATGTTTGTCTATTTTTTAACATTCCATCCTGATGAATTCCTGCTTCATGAGCAAAAGCATTTTTTCCAACAATTGCTTTATTATATTGAACAGGAAAACCTGTTGCATTTGAAACAATTTTTGAAGCTTTGCTTAAAAGTGTCGTATTAATTCCAGTTTCGTATGGCATTAAATCAGGTCTTGTTTTAATTGCCATAACAACTTCTTCAAGTGCAGCATTTCCTGCTCTTTCTCCTAATCCGTTTATTGTACATTCAATTTGTCTTGCTCCAGCTTGAACTCCAGCTAACGAATTGGCTACTGCTAAACCTAAATCATTATGACAATGAGTTGATAATATTGCTTTATCTATATTTGGAACTTTATTTAATAAAGTTTCTATAATTGTAGTAAACTCAGATGGTATTGTGTAACCAACAGTATCAGGAATATTAATTGTTGTAGCTCCATTTTTAATTGCAAGCTCCACAGTTTTACACATATAATCCATATCAGTTCTCGTTCCATCTTCACAAGACCACTCAACATCATCAGTAAACTTTCTTGCATAAGCAACATGTTTTCCAATTGACTCATAAACATCTTCTGGAGACATATTTAGTTTATGCTTCATGTGTAATGGACTTGTAGAAATAAATGTATGTATTCTAAATCTTGGAGCATGTTTTAGAGCTTCATAAGCTCTATCAATATCTTTTACTGAGTGTCTTGAAAGTCCTGCAGGAATAGAATTTTTTAAAATTTTACTTACTTCTGAAACTGCCTCAAAATCACCTGGTGAGGCTATTGGAAAACCTGCTTCAATTATATCGATACCTAATTCATCAAATACTCTGGCGATTTGAATTTTTTCTTCTAAACTCATAGATGCGCCTGGCGATTGCTCACCATCACGCATAGTAGTATCAAATATAAAGACTCTATCTTTATCGCTCATAACTAAAATTTTTAGAAAATCTATAATACAATCTATGAGAGAGATTGCAAAATAATTAGTTAGATTATCACTTTTAATCGACCATTTTAGGCTTACGAAAAATTAATTGTAAATAGACTCAATTTTAGGCATCAACCGTAAAAGTTCCTTTGTATATTCATGCGTTGGCTTTGAAAACAATTCTTCAGTGTTTGAAACTTCACATAATTTACCATCTTTTAAGACTCCAATTCTATCACACATTTGTCTTACAACTGGTAAGTCATGGCTGATAAACAAAATAGTTAAATTTAATTGTTCTTGAAGGTCTTTAAGCAAGTTTAATATTTGTGCCTGAATACTTACATCTAATGCTGAGGTAGGTTCATCACAAACTAAAAGTCTTGGTTGTGTGGCAAGTGCTCTTGCAATTGATATTCTCTGTCTTTGTCCTCCTGAAAATTCATGTGGATATCGATCTGCAGATTTTTGTGTTAATTCTACAGATTCAAGCAAATCATAAATATAATTATTTAAATCTAAAGTAGATATAGATGGATTGTGAAGTTTTATCGGTTCTGCAATTATATCTTTTACTTTTAATCTTCCGTTTAATGATGAGTAAGGATCTTGAAATATCATTTGAATTTGTTTTCTAAATTTCATTAATTCAGATCTCTGATTAATTGTTGTTATACAAACTTTGTCAAAAAAGATATTACCAGCTGAAGGTTTAAATAAATTTACAATCATTTTAGCAATTGTAGATTTTCCACTTCCACTTTCTCCTACTAAACCAAAAGATTCACCCTCTTTTATTTCAAATGAAACATCATTAACAGCCATCACAGAATTTTTAGAATTTTCTGTAAAAAAATTATCATCAAAACTTTTATTAAGATTTTTTACTTCTACTAAATCTTGGTTTACAATTTCTTTCTTTGACCATCTATTTAATATCTTAATATTATTTTCTTTATTATTATTGTTTTCTTTTTCAACTATTACAAATCTTGAAATTTTTTTATTAGTTGGTGGAACTGAACTTACTAAACTTTTGGTATAATTTTCTTGTGGATTGGTTAATATTTTTTTGGTTTCACCGATTTCAACCAAATTACCACTTTTCATAACTGCTACACGATCAGCTGTCTCAGCTATTACTCCCATGTCATGAGTGATTAATATAACCGCAAGATTTCTTTCTTTTGTTAATTTTTTAATAAGTTCTAAAATCTGAGATTGAATTGATACATCTAGTGCTGTTGTTGGCTCATCTGCAATTAACAATTCTGGCTCACAACATAAAGCTAAAGAAATTACTACTCTCTGTCTCATTCCACCTGAAAATTGGTGAGGATAATTATCAAATCTTGTCTCTGCATCTTTTATACCAACCTCTTTTAATAAATTTATAGATTTATTTTTTGCTTCTTCTTTGCTTAATTTAAGATGAGTTTGAATTGTTTCGATTAACTGTTCGCCCACTGTAAGAATTGGATTAAGTGACGTTTGGGGATCTTGAAATATCAATCCAATTTTATTTCCTCTATATTTAGTTACACTTTCAGAATTTTTATAAATGTTAAGATCACCTAAAATAACTGAGCCACCAGAAACCTTACCTGGTTCATCAATTAAATTTATAATAGCGTTTCCTACAGTACTTTTTCCTGATCCAGATTCACCAACTAATCCTAAAATCTCTCCTTTGTTAACCTCAATATTTACATTCTTAGCAGCGTAAACTGTTTCCTTTCTCATTTGATAATCAACACTAAGATTATTTATTTTTAAAAATGTCATTTTTTTAATTTTGGATTTAAAGTATCTCTCATCCAATCCCCTAATAAATTAATTGAAAAGGCTAAAATAACTAAGAAAATTGCTGGAAAAAAAGTTATCCACCATTCTCCTGAAAATAAAAAATCATTACCAAGTCTTATTAATGTCCCTAAAGAAGGTGTTGTTGGAGGTACGCCAACTCCTAAAAAACTTAAAGTAGACTCAGCTAAAATAGCAAGAGCTAAACCAATAGTTCCAATTACTAATACCGGTCTTAAAATATTTGGTAAAATATGTTTAAACATAATAATTATATTAGAAACCCCAATTATTGTTGATGCTGAAACATAGTCTTTATTTTTTTCCACCAAAGTTGCAGCTCTAGAAACTCTTGCAAATTGTGGCCACTCTGAAATCCCGATTGCAAATATTAAAACATAAATTGCCATTTCATCATGCATTTCTCTCGAGATTAATCCTCTTGCTATTCCATCAACCAACAATGCCATCAAAATACTTGGTACTGTTAACTGAACATCAGTTAACCTCATTACTATCATTTCATATTTTCCCCCAAAAAATCCGGCAGTTAATCCCAATCCAACTCCAAGAATTAAACTAAAAATTATCGCCGAAAAACCTACAATTAAAGAAATCCTACATCCATACAAAATTGTTGATAACATATCTCTTCCTTGTCCATCAGTACCTAAAATAAATTTAGCAAGACCATCTTCTGTCCATGATGGTGGTGTGAATGCATCCATAAGTGAGAGGGAGGATGGGTCAAAAGGATTGTAAGGTGTTACAAGCTCAACAAAAAAAGAGCAGAAAAAAATTATTAACAAAATAGTAGATGATAAAATTGCAGTAGGAGATTTAATAAAACTATGATAAATATCACTATCTTTTATTCTTTCCCAAGTACTGAAAGATTTGTTATCCACTTGCAGCATCTCCTTTAACTCTTATTCTTGGATCAATAAAATAATAAAGAATATCAACTATAAAATTTATCATTACAAAAACAAAAGCTATAAAAACTAAATAGGCTGACATGATTGGTATATCTACAAATTGAACTGCTTGAATAAATAAGAAACCCATTCCAGGCCATTGAAAAACAGTTTCAGTAATAATTGAGAACGCAATTAGAGTTCCAATGTTTATTCCTGCTATAGTTATTACAGGTATCAGTCCATTTTTTAACGCATGTTTATATTTAATACTATTTTCACTAATACCTCGAGCACGTGCAAATTTAATATAATCTGTTTGTAATATTTCCATCATCTCTGCTCGCACAAGTCTGATAATATAAGTCATTTGGAAAAGGCTTAATGTTACTGAAGGAAGTATAATTGCTTTAAGTCCTGAAACTGTTAAAAAACCTGTGGTCCAAAAACCTAAATCAATAACTTCTCCTCTTCCAAAAGAAGGTAAAATTCCTAAGATTACTGCAAATAAATATATAAATAATATACCAATTACAAATGTGGGGAGTGAAACTCCTAACAATGAGATGGCTAAGACAAAATCACTTAAAAACCCTTTTCGATTTATGCCTGTATAAACTCCTAACAAGGTGCCAGTTACAAGTGCAATTAGTGCTGAAATAACCACAAGTTCAATAGTTGCAGGCAATCTTTCAACTATTAATTCTGAAACAGGTCTTCTTAATTGATATGAAATTCCAAACTCACCCTTAGAAGCATTAACTATAAATCTTGAAAATTGAACATGAATTGGATCCATTAAACCTAATGTTTCTCTTAATTCTGCTCTTTCCTCATCAGAAGTTTCTTCCCCAACCATGTTATTGATTGGATCCCCAACAAAATTAAATAATGAGAAAGATACAAAGGCGACAACCAACATCACCAAAGCAGATTGAAACAGCCTTTTAAAAAAATATTTTATCAATTTATGAGGGTTTAAACTTACAAGCCCTTTAAAAATTTAAAGGGCTTGTAATAATTTTTA
>CACKZG010000021.1 GCA_902604545.1 uncultured Pelagibacteraceae bacterium | reverse complement strand
AATATTCCTGATCTTACTAAAAATGTTCCACACATACTTAATGTAAATGTTGCAATAGAAAGAATTATTACCCATGAAGTTAAAATAGATTTTTTTTCTAATACTAAAATACAATGTAAAAGAATGGTTAATGCAAGCCACGGCATTAAAGAAACATTCTCAACTGGATCCCAAAACCAAAAACCTCCCCAGCCCAATTCGTAATAAGCCCAAATCGATCCAAGCAGTATTCCTAAAGTTAAAAATATCCACGAAATTAAGATCCATTTTTTTATATGTAATGCCCAACTAGTACAAATAATTTTTAAACTTGTTGCTGCCAAAACTGATGAAAAAATAATTGAAGAACCAACATAGCCTAAATATAAAATAGGTGGATGAATTGCTAAAGCTGGATCTTGTAAAATTGGATTTAATCCAAGACCTTCAGTAGGTATTGGAAAAATATAATTAAATGGATTTGATGTTTTGATTAAAAATAAAAAGAAACCAATTATTATTATTTGTTGAAAAACTAGAGTTAAAATTTTGTATTTTACTGGTTGATTTTTGGTTCTTACTAAAAATAAGAAAATAAATAAAGTTAAAACAAGTAACCATAATAATAAACTACCTTCATGATTTCCCCAAGTTCCACTGATTTTGTAAAATAATGGTTTAGTAGTGTGAGAATTATTAAATACTGTTTCATTACTAAAATCCGAAACAACAAAAGAAAAAATTAAACACAAAAAACTAATAACAACAAAAAATAATTGTAAAAATGTAAATGATAATATTTTGGTATCTAATATGTTTGCGTTATTAAAATTTTTATATGAAAAATAAAATAACGATAATCCAATAATTAATCCTATTATTAATGAATAATATCCAACAAGACTATAGATCAATTTATTTTTCTCCCAATGCTTCTTTCACTTCCGGTGGCATATAATTTTCATCATGCTTTGCTAAAATTTTTGTTGCAGAGAAAAAGTTTCTATCTTTTAAAAAACCCTCTGCAACAACCCCTTTTCCTTCAGCAAATAAATTTGGTACTGCACCCGAATAAGTAACATTTATTTCATTTTTAAAGTCTGTAATTATAAAGTTAACTTCATTTGAATTTATAGAAATAGAATTTTTTTTAACCATACCTCCAACTCTTATTTTGCTTTTATCTATTTCAGTAAGTGATTTTATTTCAGAAGGCGATTGAAAATATACAACATTTTCCTCTAATGATTTTAAAATCAAAAATGTTGTTAAAATTAAAGTAATTAAGATTATTATTATAAACAGAAATCTTAATTTAACTTTTCGACCATACATGGTTTGAAAGTTAATTATTTGTTACGTTTGCTAAAATTTCTTTATTTATTCTTTGTGATTTTGCAGAATTAGCTTGCTCAGCAGTAAGTGATCCAAATTTAGCAACAAATTTGTTTTGTTCTTTAACAAATTGCATTTTAGTTACCAAATATAAACCTAAGAAACTTAATAAGGTAAAGCTAAAAGCAGATAACACATACACTGCATATCCATTCATAAAAAGTAATTCATTTATCATAATCTATCTAAGCCTTTATTTTTAATTTTTATCAGTTCTGTATTATATTTCATTAAGAAAATTAACAATGAAAAAAGAGCAAATGCCGCAGTCATTATTAATAATGGGTAAAGCATTGATGAATGAATTGAGCTTTTCGACAAAATATTAATAGATGCAGGTTGATGTAGTGTATTCCACCAATCAACTGAGTATTTTATAATTGGAACATTAATAATTCCTAAAATAGTTATAAAAGTTGAGATCTTGTAGACTTTTTCTTTCTTATCATAAATTCTCCAAACAATTAAATACATTGCATAGAATAAAGCTAAAATTAACATTGATGTAATTCTTGCATCCCAAGCCCACCATGTTCCCCAAGTTGGTTTTCCCCAAATTGATCCTGTAACTAGAGCAATAATATTAAAAACAAATCCTGAAGGAGCTAAGCTCTTAGAGATTAAAAAAAAGTTTTTATTTCTAAACACGAAACCACAAATAGATAACAAAGTTATAAAAGAGAATATTCCAAGTGAAATCCAAGCAGCAGGAACATGAACATACATAATCCTAACTGCTTCACTTTGTTTGTAATCTTCAGGCGATATGACTAATGCTTCAACTAAACCAACACTCAATACAACAATAAACAAAAATAAAACGTACTTAGGTGCTTTTGACGTGATTTTGAAAATCTTGTTAGGTTCAAAAAGTTTAAACATATTTTAATTTAGAATTTTTTTTGGTGATTTCTATTATGAAATAGTTTTCTGATCAAGAATGCAGAGGGGAGATAATAAGATTGAAATTAACGTTTAACACTCTTGACCAGAAGATACTAAAAATATAGCTAATTTGTATGGCCTAGATTTGAGCTAAATGTGGTTGAATGATGGTTGCCTTAATTAGAAAGCTTGAAATAACTAGATCCTTTTTTTCCTGAAAAAATCTCTTCAATTAAAGGGTGTTTTATTGGTTCATCAGAGTCATCCATCAGCAAGTTTTGCTCAGAAACATAAGCTTCATAAGTTATTTCATCGTTTTCTGCTAATAGGTGATAAAATGGTTGATCTTTTCTTGGTCTGACATTTTTTGGAATAGACTGATACCATTCCTCAGAATTATTAAATTCAAAATCAACATCGTAAATCACACCTCTAAATTCAAAGTGTTTATGCTTAACTATGTCTCCAATTGAAAATTTGGCTTTTTGAACTGGCATTGATCTTAGTATGGGTATTTAGAAATAAAAATCAATGCTAAAAATATAAATGTTTTGTGATGTGGCAAATATGTTAATATCTTTTTGGTGAATAAATCTTTTTTAAAATTTGTTACTGATTTCGGTCCTTTAGCAATATTTTTTTTCTATTATTACAATAGTGGTAAAAATTTATCTGTAGCAATACCTCCACTAATAGTTGCAACTTTAGTTGCATTAGCAGTGGTTTGGTTTTTTGAAAAAAAAATTCCTCCAATGCCTTTGTTGAGTGGAATTTTAATTACTTTTTTTGGTGGATTAACTATCTACTTTAATGATCCTATATTTATTTATGTAAAACCCACAATCATCAATATCATGTTTGCTCTTGCATTATTTTTTGGGAAATATTTTACCAATGAACCTATTCTTAAAAAAATTATGGGTAAATCTATTCCTCTAACCGATATTGGATGGGAAATTCTTAATAAACGATGGATGTATTTTTTCTTTGGCCTTGCTTTATTAAATGAATTTATTTGGAGAACACAAACAGAAGAATTTTGGGTTAATTTTAAAGTGTGGGGAATGCTTCCAATCACAATAATATTCACAGGGTTCCAAGTACCATTAATTAATAAACATAAGATTGATGCGTAGTAATTTAAAATTAGTAGTAAATAATCCTCACAATAAAATAGAAGAAAAACATTTTTTTGAAAAAGATGAGCTAAAAATTATATTAGACTTATATGCCAAGATGGTTTCTGAAGGTTCTTGGAAAGATTACGGTTTAAGTATTTCAAGTAAACAAGTGGGGTTTAGTGTTTTTAGAAATGCTACTGAAAATGCCCTTTATAAAATTTGTAAAAATTTTAAGCCTAAAAATAAAAATCTTAAATATTTGATTACTGATACAAGTGGTAAAATATTAAAAAATTCTTACGATCTTAGAATTTTATTAAAAAATACCAACTGGAAGAAACTTCAAAAATAAATTTATCTTCTTTGCCCAAATAATCTTAACAACATAATAAATAGATTGATAAAATCTAGATATAAAGTTAAAGCGCCCATTACAGCTTTCTTGCCCATTAACTCACCTGAGTCTGAAGCAGCATACATATTTTTGATTTTCTGAGTGTCATAAGCAGTAAGGCCAACAAAAATTAAAACTCCTAAAATTGAGATAATAAAATACATCGGTCCAGATTTTAAAAATAAATTTACTATCGATGCAATTATAATTCCAATTAGACCCATCATTAAAAAGGAACCTAACTTTGTTAAATCTCTTTTAGTTGTATAACCATACAAACTCATTGCTCCAAAAGTACCTGCAGTTATAAAAAAAACTCTTGTGATTGAAGTTTCAGTATAAACAACAAATATAGATGACAAAGATAACCCCATTAGGGCTGCAAATATCCAAAAAACTGTCTGAGCTTTTGCTGCGCTCATTTTATTGATTCCAAAACTCATGTAAAACACAACTCCTAAAGGAGCCAACATTACAACCCAAGCTAAACCAGAAGCGTAAATTGAATTACCAAAGGGCGTAAAAACCAAAGGAGATATAGATTCAACAGCTAACTTAAAAGTTATCAATGCAACTATCCCTGTAACTAAAAGGGCTGATCCCATGTAATTATAAACTTTTAGCATGTAGGCTCTTAAGCCTTCATCCATTACAGCAGATGTTTGTTGTGCTGCTTTAGCTCTATTTAGTATTCCATTTTTATCAAATTCCATAATAGGTAATATATATATTCTTTTACTAATTATTCAAGATACCTTAAAAGATTAACAAAAATTTAACTTAATATTTCTAATGAATTACAAAAATTTAGGTAATACCAACATTAAAGTAAGTACAATTTGTCTCGGTACTATGACTTGGGGAGAACAAAATACTGAACTTGAAGCATTTGAACAAATGGATTTTTCATTAGATCAAGGAGTAAACTTTTGGGACACTGCTGAATTATATGCAGTACCTCCTAGAAAAGAAACCTACGGTGATACAGAAGAAATTATTGGGAACTGGTTTGAAAAAACAAAAAAAAGAGACAAAGTCATTCTTGCAACAAAAGTTGCTGGTCCCGCAAGAGATTATTTAAGAAGTGGAGAAAATAGTTTTACAGGTCCAAACTTAGAATCTGCTTTAAATGACAGTCTTAAAAGACTTAAAACTGATTATATAGATTTATATCAACTTCATTGGCCAGAAAGAAATGTAAATAATTTTGGAAGACTTGGTTATGTTCATAAGGAAAATGAATGGAATAAATTTGAGGATGTTCTTACAGAGTTAAATAAATATATTGATCAGGGAAAAATAAGATACGTTGGTTTATCAAATGAGACCCCTTGGGGAGTTCTAAATTATCTTCAGTTATCCAAAGATAAAAAGTTGCCGAAAATGATGTCAATCCAAAATCCTTATAGTTTATTAAATAGATCTTACGAAGTTGGACTAGCTGAAGTTTCTATAAGAGAAAACATTGGCTGCTTAGCTTACTCTCCACTTGCAAGTGGATATTTAAGTGGAAAGTATAGAAACAGGAATTTTCCTAAAGGATCAAGAATGGAGAGAGATTTCGATTTCTGGACAAGGTATAGAAAGCCAAATACTGAGGATGCCGTTGAGCATTATTATAAAATTAGTGAAAAATTTGATCTAGATATGAGTCAGATGGCGATAAAATTTTGTGAAATCCAAGACTTTATGACTAGTGTAATAATTGGAGCAACTACGATGGAGCAGTTGAAAACAAATATAGAAAGTGTAAATGTAAACTTATCTGATGATGTCATTAAAGAAATTAACCACGTACAAACAATTTATCCAAATCCATGTCCATAATTAAAAAAATTACAATATTGTTAGGAATATTTTTTATAAGTGGTGTTGCTCAAGTTTCAGCTCAAGAAATTAAAAAAATTGGTAAATATAAAGATTGGGAGGCTATGGTCGTTATGGATGCTGAGGGTAAAGTATGCTTTGCGCAATCTTTACCTATTTTGCAAGCTCCAAAAACAAATAGAAGAGATGCAAAATTATTTGTAGCATTCAGACCAAACGACAATATAAAAAATGAAGTAAGTGTTACCCCGGGTTATGAATTCAACAAAAATAATTCTGTAACAGCTGCTTCGGGAAAGAATAAATTTAAATTTGATATTAAAGAACAAGGTTTTGCGTGGATTGCAGACAATAAAATCGAATTAAAAATGATTAAACAAATGAGAAAAGGATCTAGAATTATGATCACTGGATACAATCAACAAGGTTCTCAAACAATTGATCATTACTCATTGCTAGGATTTACTAAAGCTTATAACGCTTCAAGAAAAGCTTGTAGTTAATTCTATGAAATCAAAAAAGAAAATTGTTCTAGCTTATTCTGGAGGGCTCGACACCTCTATAATTTTAAAATGGCTTCAAGAAAATTATGATGCAGATGTAATTTGCTATACAGCAGATGTAGGCCAAGAAATTGATAGAAAAAAAATTATAACTAATGCAAAAAAATTTGGTGTTAAAAATATAATTATTAAAGATTTAAAAGATATTTTTGTTAAAGACTACGTTTACCCTATGATCAGGGGACATGCGATCTATGAGGGTGTTTATCTATTAGGGACTTCGATAGCAAGACCTCTTATTGCAAAAGATCAAATAAGAGTAGCTAAAAAATTTAAGGCTTATGCAGTTTCGCATGGAGCAACTGGTAAAGGCAATGATCAAGTTAGATTTGAATTAGGCTATCATTATTTTGGTCCTAAAATTAAAATTATAGCTCCGTGGAGAATCTGGAAACTAAAATCTAGAACAGACTTAATTAATTATGCAAAAAAACATGGCATAACTATTCCTAAAGATAAAAAAGGTGCACCTCCCTTTTCAGTGGATGATAATATATTTCATACATCAACTGAGGGTAAGGTTTTAGAAAATCCAAAAAATTCTGCTCCAGAATTTATTTTTCAACGAACAGTTTCTCCAGAAAAGGCACCGAACAAACCAACTTTTGTTACTATCAATTTTAAAAATGGTGATCCTTTTGAAATTAATGGAAAAAAATTATCACCAGCTAAATTGTTAACAAAGCTAAATGGCCTAGCAGGAAAAAATGGAATTGGAAGAGTTGACTTGGTGGAGAATAGATTTTTAGGTATCAAATCCAGAGGAGTATATGAAACACCTGGTGGAACTCTTTTAATTAATGCTCATAGAGCAATTGAGTCTGTTACCTTAGATAAAGAAACTATGCATAAAAAAGATCAGGTAATGTCTAGATATGCTGAGTTAATTTATAATGGTTATTGGTATTCAAAGGAAAGATTTAAACTTCAAAAAATTGTTGATCTAAAAAGAAACAAAGTTAATGGCTCAGTAAAACTTAAATTGTATAAAGGAAATATTACAATTGAATCTAGAGTTACTAATAGCAGCGCATATTCAATGAAGAAGGTATCTTTTGAAGAAAATAAATCATTTAATAAATCTAACGTTGAGAGATTTATCAATTTTCATAAGAAAAAGCTTCTTACTTAGATTACTTTAGGACAAATTAACATTTGTTTAAATCACTAAAAATTATATCCTCTGTCCATGGAATCAATAAAGAATTGGATGAGAGACGCTGCAAATATTTTATTTGATGATAGTAAAAATGATCTACGAGCACTTCCTAAGACTGTTAGATTACAAATTCTTTTAGTTTTAAGTTTTATTTGGACTACTGTTTTTAGTTTATATGTTTTTTCTTACACAACTTTCGCATTTGGATGGGCAGGACTTTTTTTAGCTCATATAGGTTTAATATTTGCCGTTTATATGACTTTTAAACAATTCCATAGAGCAGAAGAGAAGTCTGCAAGTGTTTTTCAAACAAAAAATTTTGATCCTTTTAAAATCATGGTCATAGTTTTTGTAATAGTATTTATATTCGTATTTTCAAAAGGAATTGAAGTTTTGACAAGTCCAAACCCGAACTCTTATTCAATCCCTTATGATGGTCCCTTAAAATCTGCAATTGAAAAATGGTTACCTTTTAGTAAAGATAAATAATGGATAAAATAGCAAAAAACTTACAGTTAGCATTAATGGTTATTATCTTAATCAGTACTGTTATTGCTGTTGGAATTGAAATGAAAAACATGTTCTTAAATCAATCTGTTACATTGGCAGATTTACTTTTAATGTTTCTTTATTTAGAGGTATTAGCAATGGTTAGGGTTTTTTGGAACCAACAATCTATTAGTATTACCCTACCACTTCTTATTGCAATTACCGCCCTCGCACGATTTATTATTCTACAAGGTAAAGAAATGGATCCTACCGCACTTGTTTATGAAGCAGTAGCTATTTTGTTAATAGCCGGAGCAATTGTTGTTTTAAGATTAAGACATAGTGACAAATTGGGTCTTAAGAAAAAAAAATCAAAATAAATTTAAATGATATTTGAAACTTCAAGGGCTAAGGCCTTAAATCAATTAAATAGTTTTGTTGAGAATAATCTTGGAGAGTATTCAAAATTAAGGAATTTTGATTTTGGACCTGAAAAAAGATCCAATATATCTTGCTTATCACCATACATAACTCATGGAATAATTAATGAAAAAGAAGTCATTCAGAAAGCGCTGAGTAAATTTTCTTTTTCAAAAAATGAAAAGTTTATTCAAGAAGTTCTATGGCGAACTTATTGGAAAGGCTGGTTGGAACTAAGACCAAATGTTTGGACAGATTATCTTGCTGAATTAAATCAAATAAAAAATGAATTTCAAAATAATCAAAACTATCTTTCTGCAATTGATGGGAAAACAGACATTGAGTGCTTTAATGCTTGGGTTAATGAACTTAAAGATAATAATTATTTGCATAATCACACAAGAATGTGGTTTGCTAGTATTTGGATTTTTACTCTAGAATTACCTTGGCAGTTAGGGGCAGAATTTTTCATGCAACATCTTTATGATGGAGATGCTGCATCAAACACTCTTGGATGGCGATGGGTTGCAGGTGTTCAAACTCAAGGAAAGTATTATCTTGCTAGTGAATGGAATATTAAAAAATTCACTAACAATAGATTTCAAAATATAAAATTAAATGAAAATGCACCTCCAAAAATTTCAGGAAAATCTTATCAAATAATAAAACAAAATTTTACAAACCCACAAAATATTGAAGAAAAAAATCTTTTAATTTTTGAAAATAATCTCTCGTTTGAAATCACTGACTTTCAGGAAAAGAACTTTGAAAAAATTTACCTAGTTTCTAACAAAAATGAAAATAGATCCATAAAACTCAGTGAAAAATTAGTGAAATTTAAATCTCAGTTAATAGAAGACCAAGTGCAAAGATTAAAAGATCAATCTATTGATTGCCAGGTTGTAGACATAAGTGAATTAACAAAAATTGAAAATTCTTATGGTTTATATCCAACAGTGGGTGAAAATTTAGATTTTTTAAATTCGAATAATTTAAAGATAAATTTTTTATATAGAAATCTTGATCAATTGGCTTGGCAATACTGCAATAAAGGATTTTTTAATTTTAAAAATTATATTTCCAAAATAGTTTCGACTTTTAATTAAAACCAACGAACCATCCCAATAATTCCAGCTGTTGCATAAAAAAATTGTAATAACAAAATTCCTTTATGACCACCCCTATAAGCCCAAATTCCAATTAAAATAGCTGACAAAAGCAATAGACAAAAACCAAAAAATTCTATCCCTATATTTAAAGCAACAAACAAAGAATATAATATTGCAGTTATAACCCCTGCCCATTCAAAGATCTTATTATTCATAAAAGTTTTTTAAAATTATTATAAAGGATTGTAGAATAGTTATTCATATCTTTCATATTATCTTTTGCAGATTGATCAAACTTTTCTAATGCACCATTACCAAGCTGATCCTCTAAAGCTTTTTTGTATTCCGGTACACATCCCCACTCATTGACTGTGGTATCTTTTATTTCTATATGAAATTGAATTCCATAAGCATGATTTTGATATTTAAAGATTTGATACTTGGTGATTGGGGAAGAGGCTAATAAAGTTACATCTTTATTATTTTCAATACCTTGAACCTCATAAGAGTGCCATTGTAAACTTTTAATCGTATTTGGAAATTTTGAAAATAATTTATCTTCGTCCTTTTCATTAGAGAAATTAATATCCATAATTCCTATTTCTGCTGGTTTAGATTTAACTACTTTTCCACCAACTACTTCTCCTAAAAGCTGACAACCTAAACAAAAACCTAAATAAGGTTTTTTTAAATTCACAACAAATTCTTTTATTTTTTTCTTTTCTTCTATTAACCAAGGATATTCTTGTTCCATATAAGTATCCATTGGACCTCCCATACAAAACATGCCATCAAATTTACTTAAATCGTCTGGTATTTTTTCACCTTCATCTAACTCAATAGTAGTTAAGTTAAATCCATCAGCTAACATTAAATCTTTAATATAACCTGGGTCTTCTATTTTAATATGCTGTAGCACTATTATATTCACTAAGCTTAGCTTAGCTTAGAACACTTCTTGGAACAATATTTTACTCTATCCCAATTCAACTTCCATTTTTTCCGCCAAGTAAATGGTCTTTTGCAAACTGGACAAATTTTTGTTGGTAAATTTTCTTTTTTCATCAAATTGTATTTAGTTTAATAAATTTATCAGCTTCAGATAAAATTAATTTTTTTCTATCAGATTTCATTTTATCAAATATTCTTACCATCATCGATAGACGAGGATTTTTTAAAAAGAATTTTCTGTTTCGATCTATGAATCTCCAGTAAAGACCATCCATGGTGTTACACCAATCACCTTTCTTAAAGTCCATCATTTTCATAAAATAACTAGAGCCACAAATATAAGGTTTGGTCGCAAAAATTCCTCCATCACTAAATAATCCCATTCCATAAACATTAGGAACCATTACCCAATCTGAAGAGTCTACGAACATTTCCATAAACCATTTGTAAACAATTGTTGGCTTAATTTCACAAAGGTTCATAATGTTTGATAAGATCATTAACCTTTCAATGTGATGTGACCAACCATGATTAACAGCATTTTCAATTGCATAATCCAAAGGTGGAAGACCAGTGGTGGCATCATACCAAGAACTTTTCATTTTTCTATTTTGTTTAAAAAAATTTCCAGTTTCCATTTCTTGAGAATAGGACTGATAAATTCCACGCATAAATTCTCGCCAACCAATCACCTGTCGAATATAGCCCTCTAAAGAATTCATTCTAATTTTATTTTTTTTATGAAAATCTAAAATTTTTTGGATAACAAATTCAGGAGTAATTAAACCTAAATTTATATAGGGACTTAATGCACTATGAAATAGAATATTATCTTTTTGATCAACTGCATCTTCATAATCACCAAATAAGTTTGATTTTTCTTTTATAAAAAAATTTAAAAGTTTAACTACCTCTTCGTATTCTGTTGCTAACCAAAAATTTTTTGTACTCCCTGGGTGATTTTTAAATTCCTTTTCAATAATAGGCTTTAATTTTTTTGTATGACTGGTTTCATTTATTTTTGGAAATTTAGGAATTGAAATGTTTTTAGGTAATTTATTTCTGTTATCTTCATCAAAGCTCCATTTACCCCCGATTGGATCGCCATCTGAACCCATCAATATTCCAGATTTTTTTCTAACATCTTTGTAGAAAGTTGCCATAAAAGGTTTTTTTGATTTTGATAAATAATTTTTAAATTCAGCTCTTGAATTTAAAAACATGGGAGTTTGAATAATATTCCAGTTTATTTTTTCTTTTTTAAAAAATTGAGAAATTTTTTTTTCAAAAAATTTATCCTCCACTTCATAACTTGAAATTTCTTTTACTTTTTTTTGTGTAATTATTTTTTTTAATTTTTTTAAATAATCTTCATTAAATTCTTTATCTTCAATTTTATAATAATCTAATTTAAATTTATTTTTTCTTAATCCATCTGCATAAGAACGCATAGAAGATAAAAATAATAGAATTTTTAGTTTATGATGCTTTTCATAAGTGCATAAACCCTTATCTTCAGCCATAAAAAATAGGTGGTCTTTTTTGAAGCGGTCTAGGTATTTTGTTGGAAATAATTGATTACCAAGTATAAAAAATAACTTCATAGTTAAATATAACTAATAAAATTTTTTATGTCAGAAAAATATGTAATTTTTGGTGCGACAGGTTCTATTGGATCAAGTTTAGCGGAACAATTAAAAAACTCTGGAAACAATATTCATTTAGTTGGAAGAAATGAAAGTGAACTTAGTTCTATCTCTGAAACACTTGGATGCTCACATACCGTTGCAGATGTTTTAGAGGATGGGTTTATAGAAAAAGTTAAATCAGATATTTCTGAAATTAAAGGCCTAGCGTATTGTGTAGGTTCAATTGATTTGAAACCATTAAGAATGGTAAATGAACAAGACTTTCAGAAATGTATGAAACTTAATCTTTATTCTGCTGTAGAAGCTATTAAAGGATATCAGGAAAGTTTAAAAAAAAATAAAGGTTCAATAGTGTTATTTTCAACTGTTGCTGCTCAAAGAGGTTTTACCAATCATGCAATCATAGCTTCAACAAAAGCTGCTGTCGAAGGATTGACAGTTTCTCTTGCAGCAGAATTCGCTCCAAACATAAGAGTAAATTGTGTGGCACCAAGTTTAACAAAATCTAAAATAGCAGAACCAATGTTAAAAAATACTGCTATAGCTGAAGGTATTGCAAAAGCACATCCTCTTAAAAGATTAGGCGAAGGTAAAGACTCTGCTGCTCTTGCTAAATTCCTGCTAACAGAAGATAGTTCTTGGGTTACAGGCCAAATAATTGCTGTAGATGGTGGTAGATCTAAACTTTCATAAAGTGATCAAATATTTCTTATCAATATTTTTCTTTTTTTTATTTTCATCAAAAAGTTTTTCTGAAAATTTTACTTTTAAAAAATTGGCAGATTTAAGCGACCCATGGGGATCGTCTTTTATAAGTGATGAAGAGCTTATTATCACTGAAAAAACTGGAAAAATAAAAATAGTAAATATTATATCTGAAGAAGTTTATGAAGTTGAACATAACTTAAATTATTTTGTTCACGGACAAGGAGGTTTATTAGATATTATTTACCAAGATAATTACTTATGGATTTCTTATTCAGAAAATAGAGGGGATTGGAAAACTAGTACATCAATTGCAAAAGCTAAATTTAATAAAAAAAATTTAGATTTCGAAAATATATTTCAAGCTGAACCACCAATAGAATCTGGTTATCATTTTGGTTCAAGACTGGCTTTAAAAGACAATTATCTTTTTGCATCTGCTGGTGAAAGAGGTGGTGGTATGATTGCTCAAGATCCGACAAGTCATCCTGGAAGTATTATCAGAATTTATTTAGATGGTAGTATTCCAAAAGATAACCCTAAGTTTGAAGGCAAATCAGATTGGTTACCAGAAATTTATCAAATTGGTGTTCGTAATCCTCAAGGTCTAACCTATTCCTCTGTTGATGGAAAAATTTATGCAAGCAACCATGGTGCAAAAGGTGGTGATTGGTTTGGTGAAGTAAAAAAGGGAGAGAATTATGGTTGGAAAATTTTAGGTTGGGGTGGAACAAATTATTCAGGGTCTAAGATTGGACCTAAATGGAAACCAGGTTTTACTAAGGCAATCCAATACTGGATACCTTCAATAGCTGCAAGTGCAATAACCATTTATGAAGGAAAAGAATTTGATGAGTGGAATGGTGAAGCGCTCATTACTTCTTTAAAAGATAAATCATTAAGAAAATTAAACTTTCAAAATTTGTCCAAAATTGAAGAAACAATTATTTTCAAAGATAAAATTGGGAGAATAAGAGATATACAAGTTCACCCTGTTAATGGAAAAATATATTTTCTTGCGGGAAATAGCTTATGGTTAATGGAGAAAAAAAAATAATATGAAAGAAAGACCTTATCATCATTTGCCCGATGGTACTTTCAGAAATCCAAAAGGATCTCCGGTAATAATATCCAGGTCAGGAAAATTTTCTTATAGAACTTTCAGTAAACTGAGAAAAAAAGTTAATTTATCTTATCCAAAAGAACATGTTATCGAAAAAGAAAAAGTATTAACTGATTTAGAAAAATATAAAGATAATGATTATATCGCTTGGATAGGTCATGCGACATATCTTATAAAATTAGGTGGAACTACAATTATAACAGATCCTGTATTTTCAAAGAACGCTGGACCACTAATATTTGGTCCAAAAAGATATACTAATCCTGCAATAAAATTAAACGAGATACCTAAAACGGATATATTTTTACTCACTCATAATCATTACGATCATCAGGACATGTCAACAATTAGAAATTTTCCTTTTAAAAGAGCAAAAGTATTAACACCACTAAATCTTGGTAAATATTTTAAAGGATATAAAGATGTAAACGAAATGGATTGGTATGATCAAATAATTATAAATGATAATTTGAAAATTTCTTTACTTCCTGCAGTTCATTGGTCAAAGAGAAGTTTAACAGACACTAATAAAACTTTGTGGGGTAATTTTTTAATACAATATAAAAATAAAAAAATTTTATTCGCATGTGACACTGGATATGGGGAAATCTACAAAAAACTAGGAGAAAAATATGGTCCTATAGATCTGACAATGATTAATATTGGAGCTTATAATTTCAAACCAATGTTTGATAAAACAATTTATCATACTACACCAGAAGAAGCCTTGAATGTTGCACAAGACCTAAAAAGTAAAAAAGTATTAGGAATGCATTGGGGAACATTTGTTTTGTCATTGGAGCCAATTATGGAACCCCCAATTAGATTTAAAGATAGTGCTGAAAAATATGGTTTTAATAAAGAAGATGCAATTATTTTTAAAATTGGAGAAGTTAGTCCTCTAGATAAATTGTTATAGAGTTAAATACTTAATTGCAAAAAATATAGTCCCTATAGAAGCAATAGTAGAGACAAAAATTGCTTTAACTATATTTTCGGGACTTACATTATAAGCGGCACATAAAACTATAGAAGTAACTCCGCAAGGTGCAACGCTCACAAAGAAAGCACCTGGTATTTCAGCTGGTAATCCTGCATTAAAAAACAATAATCCAATTAACAATAAAATTATCGGGGAAATGACTAATTTTAAAACTGAAATAGAAACGGATAATTTGTTAATTACATTTTTAGTATAAAATGAAAGAGTTATGCCAATTGCAAATAATCCAACTGGAGAAACACATGCTGCAAGTTTAGACAAAGTGTATTCAATCGGTGTTTGATCAATATTAAAATTTAATAATAAAAATAATAAACCTATAATTATTGAAAGAATAAAAGGGTTTAAAAATAAATTTTTAATAAAATTAAATAAATTTACATTTTTTTTTGTAGATAATTCTAGAAAAAAAGCGATTATAGATAATAAAATTATCCCATCCATTAATATGATGCTTGCAACTTGTGTAATTACATCTTGTTGAAAATATATTTCTGTTATTGGCAAGAGCAAAGTCACATGGTTTGATAATGCAACTGTTAAAGCCCAGATAATTGACTCTGGGATTGATCTTTTAAAATATTTTGAGGTAATTAAGTAAGCGATAATTCCACATATCGATTGCATAATTAAATAAGAAAAAATTTGTTTGAAATCTACTTGTCCAATTTCATTTTGTGCTATTAGTTTAATTATTAATGCCGGAACTGCAATATAGAACAAAAAAAGATTTAAAATTTTAGCATGACTAAGGTCTAAGACTTTTAACTTACCAAATACAAACCCTAAAAAAGTAATAAATATAAATGGAGTTAGTCCTAAAAAAATTGTGAACATAAATTATTTAATCGTTATTCTATGCATTATTCTATTTCCTTTGAAAGGTGTTGCTTGATGAAGCATAGATCTGTTGTCCCATATAGCCAATTGATTTTTTTCCCAAGGCAATGAAAATTGAAACTTCTTCTTAATTTGATGGTTAAATAAAAATTTTTTTAACTTTTCTTGATTTTTTATCTTTGAACTAAAACCAACAAAATGTCCTGGGCTACAATAAATCGAGTGATTTGTACTGATTTTTCTAATTATTTTATGTGAAGATTTGAGTTCTTTAATATTTTTTCCGTTTTCTTTTACTCTTTCTTTTGTTGTAACCGAAATTGGACCCTCAGAGGAATATTTAGCTTTAATATTTTTAAATTTTCTTTTTATTGAATTTGGTAATTCTTTATAAGCAAGATATTGAGAACAAAATTCTGTATTAGCCTTTCCTTTTT
>CACKZG010000020.1 GCA_902604545.1 uncultured Pelagibacteraceae bacterium | reverse complement strand
CTGGAGCAGCCACATCAATATCAAATGTTGGTCCAGGATTAGGCCCTATTATTGGCCCAAATGGGGATTTTTCAGCTTTACCTGATATTTCTAAATGGATTTTAACTGTAGGTATGATTTTAGGTAGACTTGAGTTGTTTGCGATATTAGTATTGTTCTTACCATCTTTTTGGAGAAATTAATTATGTCTGAAACAAAAAAACAAACATGGCTTGATTCTCTTGCAGTTTATAAAGATATTCGAATGGTAAGAATTCTTTTATTAGGTGCAATAAGTGGTTTCCCATGGGTATTAATTGCAAGTAGCTTAAGTCTTTGGCTTAAAGAAGAAGGTCTTAGTAGATCAACAATTGGATGGGCAGGTTTAATTTTTGGAGTATACGCTTTCAATTATTTGTGGGCCCCCATTATAGATAGAATTCAAATTCCAATACTAACAAAAAAATTAGGTCACAGACGAGGCTGGATAGTTTTGATGCAATTAATTATTTTGTTGAGTCTTGTTGTCTGGAGCGTGATTAATCCAACTGAAAATTTGGCTTTATTAATTACTGTAGGTTTAATTATTGCTATCGCGTCAGCAACTCAAGATATAACTGTAGATGCATTAAGAATTGAACAGATAAATGAAAATGAAGGAAAATCAATGGCTGCTGGTGCAGCCATGGCTGTTGTTGGTTGGTGGACAGGTTATAAATTAGGTGGTGTTGTTGCTTTATTTACGGCAGAATTTTTTGAAAACCTTGGTGTTGCCGAATATTGGCAAGCTACTTTTTTAATTTTAGGTGTTTTAATAATTTTAATGAATATAGGATTAATGTTTGTTCATGAACCTATAGAAACAAATAGACAAGCAAAACAAAGAGAAACAGACAAATTGATCGAAGGTAAAATTGGATCTAGCAATATAATTACAAACTTTATTGCGTATATTACAGGAACTATTGGTGGACCAATTATAAGTTTTTTTAAAAAAAATGGTTTTGCCATTGCAGCTGGAATCTTAGCATTTGTTTTCTTATTTAAGATAGGTGAAGCATTTATGGGAAGAATGTCTATTGTATTTTATAAAGAAATTGGTTTCTCCAAAGGTCAAATTGCAATTTATTCAAAAGGACTTGGTTGGATAACAACAGTTGTATTTACTTTGTTGGGTGGAGTAATGGCCATGAGAGCTGGAACAATTAAAACTATGTTCTTTGCTGGTGGGTTAATGGCTATAACAAATCTTTTATTTGCAGTTTTAGCATGGACTGGAAAATCAGAAATTTTATTTGCAATTGCGGTTATAGCTGATGATATCACTGCAGCTTTTGCAACCGTAGCATTTGTTGCGTTTATATCATTACTGGTTGATAGAACTTATACAGCTACACAATATGCATTACTTGCTTCAATTGGTACTGCTGGTCGTACTACTTTGGCGTCCTCATCAGGAGCTTTAGTTGACTGGTTAAACGGAGATTGGGGAACATTTTTTGTTTTAACAACTATAATGGTGATACCATCATTGATTTGTTTGTGGTTAATTAAAAACAAAATTAAGATTGGTGCAAAATAATTTTTATTACGTAGGTAATTATTCGAATATTTATAAAAATCCTTCGATAAAATCTGAAGTAACTTCACAAATTGTGTATGGTGAAAAATTCAAAATTTTAGCAAAAAATAAAGATTGGATAAAAATTAAAACTTTATTTGATAATTATAAGGGGTTTATAAAAAATTCAAAATATATAGAAAAATTTAGCCCCAATTATAAGGTCAGTTCACTAAAAGCAAAGATTTATAAAAAACCCGGAATTGGAACTAGCAGTTGGCTCCCACTTGCATCCAAATTATCTGTAATTAAGCAAAATAGGAATTATGCAAAAATTGAAAAAAATAAATGGATTAAAAAAGCAGATATAAAAAAATTAACTCATAAAGAAAATAATTTTATAAAAATATTTAAAAAATTTTTAAATGTAAAATATATTTGGGGTGGAAAAACATTCCAGGGTATTGATTGCTCAGCCTTATTACAAATATTTTTTTGTTATAATAACTCGTTTTATCCAAGAGATACAAGAGATCAGATCAAATATACAAAAAAGAATTCAAAAAAAAGAAAATTTAAAAAAGGAGATATTATTTTTTGGAAAGGTCATGTTGCAATGTGTTTAAATTCTGAAAAACTAATTCATGCTTATGGTCCAGAAAGAAAAGTAATTATTATGCCAATTATAGAAACAATTAATAGAATTCAAAAGACTGCCAACCTAAAGGTAAAAAAAGTATCTAGAATAAAATATTAATTTCTTCCAAAGTCAGGCTTATCAATATCTTGTTTCAATTTGATGATTTTTGACCTTACTTTTTTAGTCTGAATAAGTTTTTTTACGATAGACTTGTTATTTTTTGAATTAATATCTTTTTTAAATTGATTTAAATTTTTAATAAATAAATCAATTGCTTTTGAAATATTATTTTTATTGTTAAAAAAAATATCTCTCCACATGATTTCATTTGATGCTGCAATCCTAGAAAAATCTCTTAATCCACCAGCACTGTATTTAATTAACTCATAATTTTGTTTTTTCTCAAAATCTTGAGCAGATTTAACCAGATTATATGCAATTAAGTGAGGTAAATGACTAGTAATAGAAAAAATTTTGTCATGTTTTTCAGCGCTCATAACAACTACTTTTGCTCCAATTTTTTTCCAAAACTTAGTTAGAATATTTATATTTTTTTTCTTAATATTTTTTTCTTTAATTATTATACACCATCTATCAGTAAACATATTTTCTTTACCATGCTCTGGTCCACTGACCTCTGATCCAGCTATCGGGTGACTTTGAATCCAATGAATACCTTTCTTCAAAAATTTATTTATAATTTTAGAAGTTTCAGTTTTTGAAGAACCAATATCTGTAATCAATGTTTTCGATGGTATAAATTTATTAATTTTTAAAATAATATTTTTGTATTCACTCATTGGTGTACAAAAGATGATTAAATCGGAATTACTTACACCTTCTTTTAATGATTTAACAATTGTTCCAGGTAATTTTAATCTTTTTATCTTAGCAATATTAAATTTTGATTTTTCGTAAATAAAAATTTTTTTTGCTATTTTTTTTTTACTAATACTCCTTAATAAAGATGAACCTAATAATCCACAACCAATAATTAAAATATTTTTCATTTTTTCAATACTTGCTTAATAATACTCATAAACTTTAAGTTTTCCTTTTTAGATCCAATAGTTAATCTTAATTTATTCTTTATATGATAACCATCTTCTGTTGATCTTAAAATGATTCCCTTATTTTTAAGTTTTTCGTACAAAAATTTTGCTGAATACCTGCATTTTTCAAAATTAAGTAACAAAAAATTTGCTGAAACTGAATTTGAAAAAATATTATATGTCTCAAGAAATTTCTTAATTTTTCTAGAATATAATAAATTATGTCTAATCGATTTATTTATGAAAACTTTATCCTTTAGTGACTCAATAGCAGCTAATTGAGCAATACCATTTACATTAAATGGAGGTTTTATAACATTTAGTGCATCCACTATTTTTTTTGATCCATATCCCCAACCTATTCTTAGAGAAGCTAATCCAAACATTTTAGAAAAAGTTCTAAGAATAAAAACATTATCTTTATTCTTAAACAAATTTAAACCTGAAGAATAATCTTCATTTTTCATATATTCTGCATAAGCATCATCAATAACTAATAAAATTTTTTTATTTAATCTTTTTCTTAATTCTAAAACTTCTCTTTTAGTTAAGTAAGTTCCTGTAGGATTGTTTGGGTTAGCTATAAACACAATTTTAGTTTTTTTTGTTATTTTTTTTAAAATTTCATTAACTGAAACTTTAAAATTAATTTCTTTTGCAAATACAACTTTTGCACCAACAATTTTTGAATAAATTCTGTACATTAAAAAACTATACTCAGGTACTACAACCTCATCTTTTGGGTTTAAAAACAACTGACAGAGCATTTGAATAACTTCATCTGAACCTGCTCCACAAATAATTTTCTCAGAATTACATTTATAAGCTTTAGATATTGCTTTTCTTAAATTTTGAGATTTTCCATCTGGATATTTATCTAAATTTACATTTTTTTTTGATATTATTTTCTTTGCTTTAGGACTCATACCTAAAGCAGACTCATTCGCAGAAAGCTTAATTACCTTCTTAAGTTTCTTAACTTTTGATTTACCAGGCTTATAAGCCTCAATATCAAATTTTTTGAAATTTGGAGTTGTCATTTTTTTTAATTTATGTGCTCTTTATAGATAAAATTACAAAATTTTATAGAGAATAAGAGGATTTTTTAAAAAATTGACATAATAAATAAGTTCTAGTAAAAAAATTATGCGCTGATTTAACTGAATTGCGAGCGCTTAAAAAAAACCGCTAAAATAGTTTTTTTTCTCACAATTCGAAACAGTCAAAAACTATGAATACTGAGAAAAACATAAAAACTTTAATTGTAAAGAAACCACTAAAATTAGACTGTGGAAAGACCATAAAAGATTTTCCAATAGCCTATGAAACTTACGGTTCACTTAATTCAAAAAAAGATAATGCAATATTAGTTTTTCATGCTCTAACAGGAGATCAATTTGTAACCGGAATAAACCCTTCAACTAACAAAGAGGGTTGGTGGAGTTATGCAGTAGGTCCTGATAAGGCTATCGATACAAATAAATATTTTGTTATTTGCTCTAACGTAATTGGTGGATGTATGGGATCATACGGACCAAGTCATAAAGATCCTGATCAAAAAATTTTTGGAACAAATTTTCCAGTAATTACAATTAATGACATGGTGAATGCTCAATATAATTTACTTGATCATTTTGGTATTGATAAACTATTTTCTATAACTGGTGGTTCAATGGGAGGCATGCAAGTCCTTCAGTTTATTAGTAACTTTCCTGATAAATCTAAAACAGTGATACCGATAGCAACCACATCTAGTCATTCAGCACAAAATATCGCTTTTAACGAGCTAGGTAGACAAGCTATTACAGCTGATAGTAACTGGAAAGATGGGAATTATACATCAAACGAAACTAATCCCGGAAAAGGATTGGCAGTAGCTAGAATGGCAGCTCATATTACATATTTATCTAAAAAAGGTTTGCAGGAAAAATTTGGAAGAAAGTTACAAGAAAGAGAAGATCTTAAATTTGGATTTGATGCTGATTTTCAAATAGAAAGTTATTTGAGATATCAGGGTTCAGTTTTCGTAGATAGATTTGATGCAAATAGTTATCTTTATATCACTAGAGCTATGGATTATTTTGATTTAGCAAAACAATTCAATGGTAATCTTTCAGAAGCATTTAAAAATACAAACGCGAAATTTTTTATAATTTCATTTACTTCAGATTGGCTTTATCCAACCCAAGAAAACAAAGATATCGTGATTGCTTTAAACTCAATAGGAGCTGATGTTGGATTTGTAGAAATTGAGTCGGATAAAGGTCACGACTCCTTTTTACTAGACGTTCCTGATTTCTTAAGTGCACTTAAAAACTTTTTAGATAAATCTTACGAAAAAAATTAATTATGAAAAATGAATTTCAGGTAATAGCAGATTTAATTGAAAAAGATAAGAAAGTCTTAGATGTAGGTTGTGCTGATGGAACTTTGATGAAATTTTTAAAGAATAATAAAAACATAAATATAAGAGGATTAGAAATTTCAAAAGAAAGAGTGCAAGAATGTATTGCAAAAGGTTTAACTGTGATTGAAGGAAATGCTGAAAAAGATTTAAAACAATTTCCAGACAAATCATTTGATTATGTTATTTTAAGTCAAACCCTTCAAGCTTTTCTTAATCCTGAATTGGTTTTAGATGAACTTTTAAGAGTTGGAAAAAAAGCAATAGTTACAATTCCTAATTTTGGATATTGGAAAGTAAGATTTCATTTATTATTTAAAGGTACAATGCCGATTACAAAAACATTACCAGATGAATGGTATAACACTCCAAATTTACACATGTGCACAATCAAAGATTTTTTTCATTTTGTAAAATCAAAAGATATCAAGATTTTTAAATCATACGCTTTAAACAATCTTAATAAATCAACAATAAATGAGAGTAATTTAGGCGTTAAAAATTTGTTTGCAGATCTTGGCATATTTTTGATAGAAAAATAAAATGCGTATTGAAATTATACCTTGTCTTCAAGACAACTATAGCTATTTAATAATAGACGAAAGTAACAATTCTGCGTGTATTGTAGATCCCAGTGAGGCTGAGCCAATAATAAATTTCCTAAAGAATAAAAATATAAAATTAAAATACATTCTTAATACTCATCATCACTATGATCATATTGGAGGAAATCAAGAATTAAAAAAAAAATATGGATCAGTTGTTGTGGGTTTTAAAGGAGACTCGAAAAGAATACCAGAGATAGACATATTGTTAGAAGATAATCAAATATGGAAAGCCGAAAACTTTGAAGCTAAAATTATGCATATACCTGGACATACTTCAGGCCATATTTGTTTTAATTTTTTTAAAGAAAAAATAGTTTTTACCGGAGATACACTTTTCTCACTTGGTTGTGGAAGAATATTCGAAGGTTCTTATGAGGAAATGTTTGAATCTTTAAACAAAATTAAATTATTACCAAAAGACACAAAAATTTATTGTGGTCATGAATACACTCTTAACAATGCAAAATTTTGCAAAAAATATGATTCCGAAAACAAAGATTTACAAAAAAAAATAGAAAAAATAGAAAAATTAAGAGAAAATGGAATTCCTACTATACCCTCAACTTTAAAAGAGGAATTGGAGTGTAATATATTTTTAAGAGCAAAAGATGTTAAAACTTTTTCAAAATTAAGAGATTTTAAGGATAATTTCTAATTAATTCGGCTTGACTAAAGGCTGGCTACAACTATATTGCGGTAACTTTAAATTAAATCATACTATGTCATACGCAGTAATAAAAACAGGTGGAAAACAGTATAAAGTAAAATCTGGAGAAATTCTAAAGATTGAAAAACTACCAGACTCTAAACCTGAGACTAAAATAGAGTTTAATGAAATCTTGGCATACGGTGATGATAAATCAATTGAAATTGGAACTCCAAATGTTGAGGGCGCAAAAGTAGAGGCTGATTTAATTAAAAATAGCAAAAATAGAACTATTTTAATTTTTAAAAAAAGAAGAAGACAAAATTCAAGAAGAAAAAATGGACATAGACAACAATATTCAATGATAAGAATTAACAAAATTTTTTCAAAAGATGGTAAAGTGTTATCAGAAGCTGAAAAAATTTCTAAAACTTCAAAAAAAGAAGAAGTTAAGGAAGCAGTAAACAAATAGTTATTAGGTAAATTATGGCAACAAAAAAAGCAGGTGGATCATCACGAAACGGACGAGATAGTGCCGGTAGAAGACTTGGTGTAAAAAAGTATGGTGGTGAAACAGTAATTCCTGGAAACATAATTGTTAGACAAAGAGGAACTA
Organism: uncultured Pelagibacteraceae bacterium; assembly: GCA_902604545.1. Classification (GTDB taxonomy): domain Bacteria; phylum Pseudomonadota; class Alphaproteobacteria; order Pelagibacterales; family Pelagibacteraceae; genus Pelagibacter. Next base: position 11,497 of record CACKZG010000020.1, on the reverse strand, counting down.
AGATTTTTCCAGGTGAAAATGTTGGTATGGGTAAAGATCATTCAATATTTTCAGTTGTTAAAGGGAAAGTTGTTTTCAAAAAATCTAAATCAGATAGAACTTTCGTTTCTGTAAAGCCCAATTAATAGTACAACCAATTAAAATAGATGTTGTATTATGAAATTTCTCGATCAAGTTAAAATTTATATTAAAGCTGGAAACGGCGGAGACGGATCTCCTAGTTTTAGAAGAGAGAAATATGTTGAGTTTGGCGGACCAGATGGTGGGGACGGTGGAAAAGGTGGATCAATTATTTTGAAGTCAGAGGAAAATTTAAATACCCTTATTGATTATCGATATCAACAACACCACAAAGCCGAACGTGGAGAAAATGGTTCTGGTCAAAACCGAACAGGAAAAGGTGGTGAAGATTTAATTTTAAAAGTTCCTCTAGGTACACAGGTATTTGAAGAAGATAACAAAACTCTTCTTTTTGATTTTAATAAAAAAAGTGAAGAATATGTTGCAGCTGCTGGTGGAAAAGGAGGTTTGGGAAACACAAGATTTAAAAGTTCTACAAATAGAGCTCCAAGAAAATTTACTAAAGGCACTATCGGAGAAGAATTTACAATATGGCTTCAGTTAAAAACAATTGCTGATATCGGTATTATTGGATTGCCAAATGCGGGAAAATCAAGTTTGTTAGCAGCATTAACAAACGCTAGTCCAAAAATTGCAAATTACAAATTTACAACTATTAATCCAAACCTTGGCGTGGCTTCTTACGATGATAAAGAAATTACCATTGCAGATATTCCAGGATTAGTTGAAGGTGCTCACGAAGGTATAGGGTTAGGGATACAATTTTTAAAACATATAGAGAGATGTAAGTCTTTACTGCACTTAATTGATGTCACTAACTTAGATCTGAATGAGTCTTATAATCAGGTGAAAAATGAATTAAAAAGCTACAGTGCAAAATTATTAGAAAAAAAAGAACTAATTGTGCTTAATAAAGTCGATTTGATTGATGAAGAAACAGTAAATGAAGTTATAGATCATTTTTCAAAGGGTAAAAATTGTGAGATTATGACAATGACAACTTTGGAAAAAGAATCTGTATCAAAAATTAAAGCAAAGCTTTTGTCTTATGTATCTTAAAAACTCTAAAATAATTGTTGTCAAAATTGGATCATCTCTCCTAGTTGATCAAAATAAAAAAATTAGGAAACAATGGTTATCTAGTTTTGCAAAAGATATTAAAAAATTAAGAGATAAAAATCAAAAAGTAGTTATTGTTAGCTCTGGTGCTATAGCTTTGGGTTGCAAGAAAATGAATTATAATAAAAAAAATATCAAATTAGATAAGAGTCAAGCTATTGCTTCTATTGGTCAAATAGAGCTGATGAATTTATTTTCACAAACTTTCGCAAAATATAAATTAAATATTTCTCAGATTTTGCTTACATTAGAAGATACCGAGGAAAGAAGAAGATCTCTCAATGCAAAACGAACTTTTGATAATCTTTTTGAACTTGGTTTTATTCCTGTGGTCAATGAAAATGACACTATTGCAACGAGTGAAATAAAATATGGAGATAATGATAGATTGGCATCTAGGGTTGCGCAAATTACAAACGCAGATACCTTAATTTTATTATCTGATGTTGATGGTTTGTATACAAAAAATCCTAAAATTTTTAATGATGCTAAACTAATAAAGAAGATTGATAATCTAAAAAAAGATCTAAAAAATATTTATATTAAAGGTGTAAATGAATATGGAAGTGGTGGTATGCATACAAAAATTGAAGCAGCAAAAATATGTCAGCTTGCTGGTACTAGTATGGTTATTGCAAATGGACTATATTCAAATCCTATTTCAAAAATAATTGAAAAAAATAATTGTACCTGGTTTAGTCCAAAAATTTCAAAGTTAGATGCTAGAAAAAAATGGATAATAAGTTCTGTAGCACCTAAAGGAGCTTTAATAATTGATGATGGTGCTAAAAAAGCACTAAAATCTGGAAAAAGTTTGTTAGCAGCAGGAATTAGAAAAGTTTCGGGGAGATTTAACAAAGGTGATCATATTAAAGTATTAGATAAAAAAAATAATGAATGTGCTAGAGGGTTAAGTTCCTTTACTTCTGATGAGGTGACTAAAATTATGGGTCATCACTCTAATGAAATTGAAAAATTATTAGGCTATGTTGCAAAATCAGAAGTTATTCATAAAGATGATATGGTGGAAATTTAAATGATTAAATATATGAATTTAATTGGAATAAAAGCTCGAAAAGCTAGTGAGTATAAAGTTACAACTGAAGTAAAAAATAAAGTCTTAAATGATTACGCGAAATTAATTAAGAATGAAAAAAAATTTATTATTAATCAAAATTCAAAAGATATTAATTACGCAAGAAAAAAAGGTTTAAAAGAAAACTTAATCAAAAGACTTCATTTAAATGAAAATAAATTAGATGGAATTATAAATTCTATTTTAAAAATAGCTAAATTAAGGGACCCTATAGATAGCACTTTAGAAAAATGGAAAAGACCAAATGGTTTGAATATTAAAAGAGTTTCAATACCAATTGGAGTTATTGGGGTTATTTATGAAAGTAGACCAAATGTAACTTCAGATGTTGCTAGTCTTTGTTTTAAATCTGGGAATGTAGTGATTTTGAAAGGAGGCTCTGAGGCCATAAATTCAAATAAAGCTTTAGCTAAGCTGTTTAGAAAAGCACTTAAAAAAAATAAAGTTAATGAAAACTTTATACAATTTATTGATTCAAAACAAAGGAGGCTTGTAGATATTATGCTTTCTAAGATGAAAAAATATATCGATGTCATCATACCTCGTGGTGGAAAAAATTTAGTTAAAAAAGTTTTAGAATTATCCAAAATACCTATAATTGGGCACTTAGAGGGGCTTTGTCATACTTATATAGATAAAGATGCAGAATTAAAAATGGCTAAAGAAATTGTCTATAACGCTAAATTAAGAAATACAAGTATTTGTGGTGCGACTGAAACTATTCTTATTCATAAAAATATAGTCAAAAAATTTAGTGATCCTATTTTGCAGGGACTTGAAAATAGTGGCTGCAAAATAATTGGCGATAAGATTTTGAAAAGTTATTACAATGGTCAAGTATATCCTGCAAAAGAAAAAGATTGGTCAACTGAATATTTATCATCCATTGTATCTGTTAAAGTTGTTAAAAATTCTGAAGAGGCAATTAAGCATATTAATAAATATGGAACTATGCACACTGACTCCATCATTACAAAAAATAAAAAGACAGCAAAATATTTCCTAAAAAATGTTAAAAGCTCAATTGCAATGCATAATACCTCAACTCAATTTGCTGATGGTGGTGAATTTGGATTTGGTGGAGAAGTTGGAATTTCTACTAATAAACTGCCACCAAGAGGTCCTGTGGGTTTAAATCAATTGATTTCATATAAGTATGAAATCACTAGTAATGGTAAAATAAGAAATTAAATTGAATAACACAAAAATAAAAATTGGTGTATTAGGTGGATCGTTTGATCCTGCTCACAAAGGACATTTAGCAATTTCTAAGGAAGCAAAAAGAAGATTTCAACTCAAAAAAGTTATTTGGGCAATTACAAAAAAAAATCCATTTAAAATAGAGAGCAAGACATCTGTTGCTGACAGAATTAAATTTTGTAAAAAAATAATTGGTACAAATTCATTTATTCAAGTTAAATTTTATGAAAAAATTATTAAATCAAATAAAACTATAAATTTAATCAATCATTTAAAAAAAGTTAAAAGCATTGAAATTTATTTTTTAATGGGTGCCGACAACCTTATTAATTTTCATAAATGGCATAAATCTAAATTAATTTCACAAAAATGTAATATTCTGGTTTTTGACCGACATGGGTATAAAAAAAATTCTTTAAAATCAAAGACATTTAAGCAACTTAGTAAGGCCAATCTAGAGTTTATTGAGTTTAATAAAGTCAACATTTCATCTTCTCAATTAAGAAAAATTTGATAATCTAAAATCAATTAATGGACAAAATTTCAGACTTAAAAGAAATTGTAATTAACACCCTAGATCTCAATAAAGCTCAAGACATTGTAACTATTGATCTTAAAGACAAAAGTTCTATGGCTGATTACATGATCATAGCAAGTGGAACTTCATCTAGACATATCCAATCCTTGTCAGAACAAGTTTTGGAAAAACTTAAAAATAATGGTGTAAAAGACTCTAAAATTGAAGGTAAAGAAAGTGGAGAATGGAAGCTTGTTGATGGAATTGATTTGATTGTTCATATTTTTCACCCAGAAAAAAGAAAATTTTATGAATTAGAGAAAATTTGGTCAGAGCTAATTCCAAAAGAAAAAGTGATGATATGAAAAAATTTAAATTTTTATTATTAATTTTTTTCTCTATTTTTTGCTTAAATAAAACAGTTCTTTCAGCTGAAATTGATATTTATAAAAAAATTGATCTCTTCGGTGAGGTTTTGGAAAAAATTAATAAAGAATATGTTGATGAGTTCAACCAATCTGAAAGTATGGACTCTGCAATCAATGGACTTTTACAATCTTTAGATCCTTATTCATCCTACATGTCGCCTAAAATATTTGATGAAATGCAAACAGAAACCAGTGGTGAGTTTGGTGGATTAGGAATTGAAGTTAGCATGGAGGCTGGTGTGGTAAAAGTAATTTCACCAATAGATGATACACCTGCATCCAGAGCTGGATTAAAAGCTGGTGATTACATAGTAAAAATAAATGATGTTCAGGTTCAAGGAAAATCATTAAGTGAAGCTGTTGATTTAATGAGAGGACCTGTTGGTTCTGGAATAGAGTTAACAGTGAGACGAAGAGGTGAAAAAAAGGCTTTAATATTTAATATAATAAGAGAAGTTATTCAGGTTAAATCTGTTAAATCTGAAATTATAGATGAAAGTATAGGATACCTCAGGCTTACTTCATTTAATGATAACAGTAGTGATCAAATAGAAAAACAAATTAAAAAACTTAAAAAAAATAAAAACTTAAGTTCATTTATTTTAGATTTAAGAAATAATCCTGGAGGTCTTTTATCTCAAGCGATAAAAATCTCAGATTTTTTTCTAGAAAATGGGGAAATAGTTTCAACAAAAAGCAGAAAAAAATCTGAAAATAGAAAATGGTTTGCAAAAAAAGGAGATATTACTGACGGAAAAACATTATTGGTTTTAATTAATTATGGTTCAGCATCTGCATCTGAAATTGTTGCTGGAGCTTTAAAAGATCACAAAAGAGCAATTATTATTGGTGAAAATAGCTTTGGTAAAGGTTCTGTCCAATCAATTATTCCTCTAAAAAATCGTGGGGCTATCAGATTAACTATTGCAAAATACTATCTTCCTTCTGGAAAATCTATTTCTGAAGTAGGTGTTAGACCAGATATAGAAGTAAATGAAGAAGGTGATGATTTTAGAATAAAAACTGATACTGATAATCAATTAAACTACGCTATTAAGTTACTTAACGGATAATATGAATAAAAATTTTAAAGATTTGCCACTGAGAAGTGGGGTCGGAATAATGTTATTGAATAACCAAAATAAAGTATTCGTTGCAAAAAGAATTGATAATCCAAAAAATTTTTGGCAAATGCCTCAGGGTGGTGTTGATGAGGGAGAAGATAATTTAAAAGCTGCATTTAGAGAACTAGAGGAAGAAACAAGTATCAAAAGCGTAGAACTTATAAAAGAGTTGGATGGTACATTAACGTATAATTTACCTGATAGATTACTAGGTATCATTTGGAAAGGTAAGTACAAAGGTCAAAAGCAAAAATGGTTTGTAATGCGATTTGTTGGAAATGATAATGAAATAAATATAAATACATCTAATCCAGAGTTTTTGGATTGGAAGTGGATTGACTTAGATATAATTACTGATGTAGTGGTTGATTTTAAACATCATGTTTACAAAGAACTTAAAGAAAAAGTAAAAAAATTAATTTAGAGTTTTTAAAACTTCAACTTTTTGATCTGCTAAATATTTAGATTGATCGTTAATATCGGTTTTATTAGACTCTTCTTCTGCCTGTTTAAGTAAATCTTGTTGCTTTGATTTATCCATATCAGCAAGATTAAAAATTGTACTTGTTAAAATAGATAGATTATTATTTTTAAATTCAACGATTCCATCTTCAACATAGTAATTTTCATCACCTGATTTTGATAAAATCTTAATTATCCCAGGTTTCAAGAAGGAAATAATAGAAATATGATCCTTCAATATTCCCATCTCTCCTTCAAAAGCAGGGACCACAACTTCTGAAACATCATCTTTTACTAAAAAAGATTTTTCAGGATTTACTATTTCAACTTTAAACTCTTCGCTCATTAAGCAGCAGCTTCTTGTTCAATTTTCTTGGCTTTTTCTATAGCTTCTTCAATTGTTCCAACCATATAAAAAGCAGCTTCAGGTAAGTGATCATACTCACCTTTGCAGATTGCATCAAAACCTTTGATTGTTGAGTCAAGATCAACAAGTTTTCCCGGAGAACCAGTAAATACTTCTGCAACGAAGAATGGCTGAGATAAAAATCTCTGGATTTTTCTAGCTCTTGCTACAACTAATTTATCTTCTTCGGATAACTCATCCATACCAAGAATAGCTATAATATCTTGTAGTGATTTATATGATTGTAAAATTCTTTGAACATCTCTTGCTACTCTATAATGTTCATCTCCAACAATTCTAGGATCTAAAATTCTTGATGTAGAATCAAGTGGATCTACTGCAGGATAAATACCAATTTCTGCAATTTGTCTTGAAAGTACAGTCGTTGCATCCAAGTGAGCAAACGATGTAGCTGGAGCAGGGTCTGTTAAATCATCAGCAGGTACATAAATTGCTTGTACAGATGTAATTGATCCTTTGTTTGTAGTCGTAATTCTTTCTTGTAGGTTACCCATGTCAGTAGCTAATGTCGGTTGATACCCAACTGCAGATGGAATTCTTCCTAACAAAGCTGAAACTTCTGATCCTGCCTGAGTAAATCTAAAAATATTATCTACGAAGAAAAGTACGTCCTGACCTTCCTGATCTCTAAAATATTCAGCCACGGTTAAACCTGTAAGTGCAACTCTTGCTCTTGCTCCAGGAGGTTCATTCATCTGTCCATAAACTAAAGCAGCTTTTGAACCAGTTCCTTCTTTTTTAATTACTCCAGACTCAATCATTTCATGATAAAGATCATTACCTTCTCTAGTTCTCTCTCCAACTCCTGCAAAAACTGAGAAACCACCATGAGCTTTTGCAACGTTATTAATTAATTCCATAATTAAAACTGTTTTTCCTACTCCTGCTCCACCAAATAATCCAATCTTTCCACCTTTTGCATAAGGTGCAAGCAAATCAATTACTTTAATACCTGTTACAAGAATTTCAGTTTCTGTTGATTGGTCATTAAATTCAGGTGCAGCTCTATGAATTGGCCAACTTTCTTTAGTTTTAACTTCACCTCTTTCATCAATTGGTTCACCAATTACATTAATAATTCTTCCAAGGGTTTCAGGCCCAACCGGAACTTGAATAGGAGCATTTGTGTTGGTAACTTCATCACCTCTTTTTAGTCCTTCAGTAGCATCCATAGCAATTGTTCTAACAGTAGTTTCACCTAAGTGTTGTGCTACCTCTAAAACTAGTCTGTTATCACCGTTTTTACATTCCAATGCTGTTAAAATTTCTGGTAGTTCACCATCAAATTTAACGTCTACTACCGCTCCAATAACTTGTGTGATTATTCCTTTGCTCATAATTATAAACTTTCTGCTCCTGATATGATTTCTATTAGTTCTTTTGTAATTGCTGCCTGACGACTTCTATTATATTCGATAGTAAGTTTGTCAACCATTTCACCTGCGTTTCGGGTTGCATTATCCATTGCACTCATTCTAGACCCTTGCTCGCTAGCTGAATTCTCTAACATTGCTTTAAATATTTGCGTAGAAATATTCTTTGGCAATAAATTGCTTAAAATTTCATCTTCATCTGGTTCAAATTCGTAACTTTCTTCTGAACTACTTTCTTCTGCTTCATTATTTAAAGGGATTATTTGCTGTGCTTGAGGAATTTGAGTAATTACATTTTTTAAATTGGTTATAAAAAATTGTACAAACGTCAAATTCGCCTGCTTCGAATTTTTCAATTACCATTTTTCCAACTTTATCAGCATCGAAATAATTTGCATTTTTAGACTCTTTGAAAGAAATATTTTCAATTATTTTTTCACCATAAACTCTTTTTAATTGATCATTACCCTTTGAGCCTACTGTAATAATTTTAAGTTCTTTACCTTCATCTAAAATTTTTGCAAAATAACTTTTAGCTTTTTTAATAATATTAGAATTAAATCCGCCACATAAACCTCTATCAGAAGTCATCACCACACAAAGATGAATTTTTTCCTGACCAGTACCTGACAATAACTTTGGTGCATTTTCTTTATCAGATATACCATTTGATAAATTTAAAATAACATTATTCATTTTTTCAGAATATGGCCTTCCCTTCTCAGCACTTTCTTGAGCTCTTCTTAATTTAGCTGCTGCAACCATTTTCATAGCCTTAGTAATTTTCTGTGTAGACTTTACACTAGCTATTCTTTTTTTTAAGTCGTCTAAACTTGCCATAAATTATTAAGAGTTAAAATTTCCTTTTAATTGAGTGATTACCTCAACAAGTAATTTTTCTTTATCTTCCTCAAGTTTTCCTGAAGTTAAAATTGACTCAATAATTTCAGGCTTATCTGATTTACATTTTTCAATAATCTTGCTCTCAAATTCAGCAACATCTTTTAGATCAATATCATCCAGATAACCTTTAACTCCACAAAATACTGAAACAACTTGTTCTGCAACAGTCATAGGTGAATATTGTTTTTGTTTTAAAAGTTCAGTTAGTTTAGAGCCTCTATTTAAAAGTTGCTGAGTGGATGCATCTAAATCAGATCCAAATTGAGCAAAAGCTGCCATTTCTCTGTATTGTGCTAACTCTAGTTTCATTGAACCAGAAACTTTTTTCATCGCTTTAGTTTGAGCTGATGAACCAACCCTAGATACTGATAAACCTACGTTAATTGCAGGTCTTATACCTTGGTTAAATAATTCTGTTTCAAGGAAAATTTGTCCGTCTGTAATTGAAATAACGTTAGTTGGAATGAACGCGGATACGTCTCCACCTTGTGTTTCAATAATTGGCAGTGCAGTAAGCGATCCACCACCATGTTCGTCACTTAATTTAGCTGCTCTTTCAAGCAATCTACTATGAAGATAAAATACATCTCCAGGATAAGCCTCACGTCCTGGGGGTCTTCTTAATAGCAATGACATTTGTCTATAAGCAACTGCTTGTTTAGACAAATCATCATAAATTATTAACGCATGCATTCCATTATCTCTAAAATACTCACCCATAGCACAACCTGTGTATGGTGCTAAGAATTGTAAAGGAGCAGAATCAGATGCAGTAGCAGCAACAATTGTTGTGTACTCCATAGCTCCAGCTTCTTCTAATGTTTTTTGAATTTGTCTTACTGTTGATCTTTTTTGTCCTACAGCAACGTAAATACAATACAGTTTTTGTTTTTCATCACCAGTTTCATTGATTTTTTTTTGATTAATAATTGCATCTACTGCAACTGCTGTTTTACCAGTTTGTCTATCACCAATAATTAATTCCCTTTGCCCTCTTCCAATCGGAACTAGACTATCAATTGATTTAAGACCAGTTTGCATTGGTTCACTTACTGATTGTCGTGGAATAATACCAGGAGCTTTTACTTCAACCCTGGTTTTTTTAATTCCTTTATCTAATGGTCCTTTTCCATCGATAGGATTTCCTAAACCATCCACTACTCTCCCTAATAATTCTTTTCCAACTGGAGTATCAACAATATTACCAGTTCTTTTTACTACATCCCCTTCTTTAACATTTCTGTCATCACCAAAAATTACAACACCAACATTTTCACTTTCTAAGTTTAGAGCCATACCTTTTGAACCATCTGCAAACTCTACCATTTCACCAGCTTGAACATTATCCAGACCATAAATCCTAGCAATACCGTCTCCAACTGATAAAACTTGACCAACTTCTGTGACTTCTGCTTTATCACCAAAATTTTTAATTTGTTCTTTTAATATTTTTGTAACTTCTGAAGGATTTATTTCCATTTATGCCTCTATCATTCTATTTTCGATTTGTTGTAATTTATTTTTAATTGAGGTATCAACCATAGTACTTCCAACTTGTACTACCAAACCTCCTATTAAACTTTCATCATGTTTGTAGTTTAATTTTATTTTTGAGCTAAAATTTTTTGTTAACTCCTCTGTAATTTTTGCAATTTCTTCATTAGATAATTCTTTTGCTGATTTTAATTCTGCCTTAAGTTCACCCCTTTTTCTTGAACAAATTTCAATAAAGCTTTTAAGGATACGCTCAATAAAAAAGAAACGTCTTTTTTGAATTAAGAAACTTAAAAAATTTTTAAATAAAGTTTCAAATTTATTATCTTCAGAGATTGTATTGATTACTTTTAATAAATCTTCTTGGCTTATAGTTGGATCTTTAATCAAATTAGAAAAATCTTCACATTTATCAATTAAGTTAAGAATAGATAAAGACTGGTATTCGATCTGACTTAAAACGTTATTTTCATCAGAAAGTTCAAAAAGCGCAAGGGAATACCTTTCAGCTGAAGTTATTGAAAATCCGGTGTCTTTACTCAACTTGGTTCCTCTATAATGTTGAAGATTGTTTAAAAATCTCGCCCTAAATAGCATATGACCCCTATGTCTTCAAGTAACGGATTCGTAAAAAAGGCCTTTTTTTTATTGTTAATTGAAGTTTATTGGATCAACATCAACTGAAAGTTTTATTCCTGATGAAAATTTGTAATTTGAGATAATCTCTGCAATAGAATTCTGCAATTTGAGAGATTTTGAACCTCGGATTAAAATTCTTATTCTAAATTTCTTTTTTAATCTAAAAATTGGTGCACTAACTGGTCCTAATACTCTTCCCTCAATTTTTTTTTCAATAAAGTTTTTAAAGTAAAAAGCTTCTTTTTCTAATTTTGCTTCATTATCTCCTGTTAAAATTAATGAAATAAATCTTTGAAATGGGGGAAGCTTATTTTGTCTTCTAATCTCTAATTCTCTATCAAGGAAAAAATCGGGATTACTATTTGTTAAATCTGAAATCATTTTAGTATTTGTATTATAAGTTTGAAAATACACTGTTGCAGGTTTGCCTGTTCTTCCTGCTCGTCCAGAAAGTTGATGGTATAATTGTAAATTTTTTTCAGCTCCTCTTAAATCATGTCCTTGTAAAGAAAGATCAATATCAACTACCACAATACAATTAAGACTAGGAAAATGAAAACCTTTTGAAATTAATTGGGTTCCAACTAAAATTTGAACTTCATTATTGATTATTTTTTCCAATGTATTAGTAGAA
>CACKZG010000019.1 GCA_902604545.1 uncultured Pelagibacteraceae bacterium | reverse complement strand
ATAATCAGTTACCAAATTTTTATGGTTCATTAGGGATTATTTTAATAATTATAGGCGTAATACTAGTTAATTATCTCGGCAAAGTAAGTAGTTAAGAAATCAATCAATAATGGACACCACAGTCTTTTTTGTAATCCTGTTAGCAACGATTATGCATGCTATTTGGAATGCGATGGTTAAACATCATCCAGATAAGGCTATAGCGGTTCTAGCTATTGTTTTAGGTCACATACCTTTAGCGTTAATTTGTATTTTATATTTTCCTTTACCTGGAAGAGAGGCACTTCCTTATATAATTGCCAGCGTATTAGCTCACCAAGGTTATCAATGGTATATGTTAAATTCGTACAAGGTAGGGGACTATACTAACGTCTATCCAATATTTAGAGGTTTTGGACCTTTATTGGCTACATTGATCTCTGTAATATTTCTTGGCGTTGTATTTAAAATAGCAACTCTATTTTCTATTTTATTAATTTGTGCAGGAATAATGTTTCTTGGTTTGTTTGGTTCAAAAAATCAAAATCAAATTGAAATAATTAAATACTCACTGCTTACTGGATCATTTATAGGTCTTTATTCATTGATTGATGGCTACGGAGCAAGAGTAAGTACATCAGCAATATCCTATATTAGTTTTTCCTTTTTATTTAGTGCTTTAGTTTTTCCTATCATTTTAAAACTTAATAAACATGAGAATATTTTTTCAAAGGTTTTTAAAGATGCAAAAATGATATTTTGGGTAGGTGGATCTATATCTTTTATTATCTATGTAATTGTAGTTTGGGGTTTCACAAAGGCTCCAATTCCTCTAGTTGCAGCTCTAAGAGAAACAAGTATTTTTTTCTCAATATTTATTGGATATTTTTTCTTAAAAGAAACTATCAATCTTAAGAAAATAATCTCTATTGTGCTTATAGTTGTTGGGGTGATTGGGATTAAGTTATTTTAAATATAGTTGAATATTTTTAGAATAATTATTGTATTCAAAAGCAACAGCATTATAGGGACAACAGTTCTTATTAGTTCCATTATATGATTAACTCTATCTAGTTTTCTCTCCAATTTTCTAATTGGACTCATGTTGTTCCATTCTTTTTGTGAAAAGCCGTATTTTTTTTGATTTTTTCTCATGATGATGAACTCTTTTATTGATTTTTAAAAAAAATTCAATTTTTAAACGAAGATTTTATTAATTTGGGCATATTAATTTAAATAATATGCCCAAAAAGATAATTTAAAACCAATTATTTGGAATAATTATATAGTGGATCGCTAATACGATACCTACCGAAACACTTAATCCAAAAATCATTTTAAGAAAGTCTTTACCAATTAGAGGGAAGACATACTTAAATTTATAGTCTTTATTCATAGTTGATATTGCAAGCTCTCTACCACACAATAACCCAACGAATACCCATGTTGTCGACATTGGTAAATCATTAAGCTCTTTAAAGTAGAATAAAACACCAGCATAAATTACGTTAATGATTGTAGCTGATCTTGCGTATCTTGTTCCTGTTTTTTCAAGAACAACTTTCTGAATTGGCCCACCTTGAATGTAGAAAATATAAAATAACAAAGCAGTAAAGTAAGCCATGACAATTAAAAGTAATGTTATGTCTAATTGTCTAGGCAGATAGACTGCAATATTAGCTACATCGTGAGATAACCAAACCCACCATAACCAACCTGATGAAATCCAAACAGCATTTCTCCAAAAACCTATCCATTTGTCATCTACTTCATCAAATTTTTCATTAATGAACTTAGATACAGCTATCCAGGCTATGTAAGCAACCATTGCTGCTAATCCATAACCAACCACACTTTTCATTAACATTTTTTCAAGTACAACAGTCGAGGCAAATGCTGAAAGAACTAAAAATGTTGTTGATACCGGTATTCCAATCCTTGTTAATAATAATAGTATTGCAGGTGCTACTGCATGATACCATTGAATTTCTTGATAAGGTATTCTAGTTAATCTTCCGTAAGAAATATCACCATCATACGCATACCATCCCCACCCAAGTGCTAAAATCATAACAGCTGAAGCTGATCCAGCAAGTACGTACCATTTAAACCACTTCTTCTTTGAGGCTATAAAAGTACCAAGTGTTTGGATTGAGTCGTTAGCGATTACGCTATAACCGGCAAGGGCAAACCCTATAACCGTATAAATTAAAGTCATTTCCATTATTTTTCTCCTTAATATTATTGTTTTCGGTTCAATCGATTCATGACTTAAGAATTGTTTAATGTGATTTAGAAAATTTTCTATGTTTATATTTGTTTATTGGAGAATCAGATCGTAGATTCATCAATGTTTATATTATTTAATACTGATGTCTATCTCAAAATATTTTTTTATTTAATTAATTTCTTAATTAAATAAATAGCAATCAAAGTACCAATTAACTCAGCAATTATATAAGTAGGTGTATTAAGATAATTTATACCAGTAAACGATTCAGTAAAAGTTCTAGCTATGGCAACAGCTGGATTAGCAAAAGATGTTGATGATGTAAACCAATAACCAGCTGTAATATAAGTTGCAACACAAGCAGCAACTGTTGTTTTACCGTCTTTTAAAGTTGCAAAAATAATAAATATTAGACCAAAAGTGGCTACAATTTCTGCTAGAAATATGTGAAAGCCATCTCTACTTTTTGTAGATAGTTCAATTATACTGTGCTCAAAAAATACATTAGCTAACATTACACCTAATAAGCATCCAAATATTTGTGCTGGAATGTATATAATTAAAAGTTTTCCTTTAATCTTTTTAGTTAAATACATCGCTAAACTAACAAAAGGATTAAAGTGAGCTCCTGAAATATTGGCAAATGTTGTTATTAAAACAAATAAACCAGCACCAGTTGCAATTGTATTTGCCGTAAGTCTTAAAGCATTATCATCGGTTAGGTTTTCAGCCATAATTCCAGAACCCACAATAATCATTACTAAAAAACAACTACCAATAAACTCACCGATAAATATTTTGTTATTATTTTTCATTAGCAATCCAGTCAATAATATTTTTATTAATTTGATTAAAGGTATTATTTATTAATATATTTTTTTCATTTTCATTAGAATTTGATAGTTTTGACACAGGATCTTCTATATCCCAGTGAATTATTTGATTTTTATCAGGCCAAATAGGGCACACTTCATTATTTGCATTATTGCAAACAGTTACAACGTAATCTATTTTAATATTATTACTTAAGAAGTCTTCAAAATTTTTAGACCTATATTCAAAAAGATCATAATTTTTATTTTTTTCTAGAAATCTTTTTACGTCTTCATTAATTTTACCTGTAGGATTACTTCCAGCACTATAAGCTTTAAATTTATTTGAATATTCGTTGTTAATGATACTTTCAGCTATTATGCTTCTAGCTGAATTACCTGTACAAACGAATAAGATATTTTTCATTAGAAAATAATCTTATAAATTCCAATTACAAACAACGGTATTTGTAATCCAAAGTTAGTTAATATTGCCTTATCTTTCGATATAAAACCAGCTATCGTCCATCCTACAACGCCAAGTCCATGGAAGTAGATATTAATAGGGTAGATATTTAAATTAGTTAACAATATTCCTGTTAAAACAAGAGCTGTACTAATCCATTTTAGATACTTTTTGATAAACATAGTCTCCTTTTAGTTAAGTTTGTTAAGATTTGTTACAATTTATCAATAATCAAACTTATTAATTTTTACTCTTTTGAAGTTCGTAAATTGAAACATAATGCTTCTTCTTTGGTAGTGGAATTATTGTTGGAACTTTGGTTAATCTTGGTTTTATTGACTTATTTCCTACAATAATATTTTTATCATAATTTTCTAAATCTACCTCTGGATGAGGATTTCCATCATTGATTAATGGCCACGCATCACAAGCTCTATAACCAAATAAAATTAAGGGTCTCGAGTTATTCATTTGATTGTGTCCAGACCCATGAACTGATCTACAATGAAAAAATACTACTGTTCCGGCTGTTCCAGTTATTGAAACACTATTATTAGTTCCTATTTTATCTTTCTTAGTGTCTATTTTTCCAACAAAATAATTTTCTTTGCTGTGGTGGCTGTACAATTTCTTTTTGTGTGAATTCTTTATTATTTTAAGTGGCCCATTTTTTTCGTAGCAATCATCTAAATATATGCCAACTGTAATTAAATCATCGTTTGTATGGGGGTAAAAAGCCCAATCTTGATGCCATCCAATTTCACTACCTTTTTTCTTATTTGGTAGTTTAAAATTTAATTTACCTAGATGAAATCTTACTGTTCCACCTAGTAATTTTTTAGCTATGGATATAATCTTTTTATCTCTAGATAATTCATAGAACACTTTATGCCTGTTCTGAGGATTATTTAATCTTAAAATTTCTTTATTTTTTGAAGAACCTGAATTATATACAAAATGGTAATTATCATAGGACTGAGTTCCATTTGTACCATTACCTTTTTTTCTTTTTTTTTCTTTTAAAATTACTTCATTAACAATTTTATTTATTTTATTTATCTTTGTTTGAGAAATAAGATTTTCTTTAACAAGAAAGCCATTTTTTTTAAATAAATTTAAATCATTCATAAAGTTAGATTATGAAAGAAAATAAATCTTCTTTAAAATAAATACAATGTTTTTTGTGAGATTAAATAACAGTAATAATTATTTCTTAATCCGAGAATTTAAAAAAATTCCCGGATTAAACCTAATTTTTAATTAACAACCTTTGAAAGATGCAGACATATTTCTAATTAAATTGAAATATAGATCTTTACCTGGATCTAATGTTGCACCTAATGGATCTAGAACACCAGTTTTGATCTTCATGTCTTTTGCAACCGCATTGATAATATCAGGGTTGAATTGAGGTTCTGAGAATACACAAGCTACTTTATCATGTTCGATAATTTCTCTAATTTCAGCAAGTTGTTCAGCTCCAGGCATTACATCTGTATTAACAGTAAATGCACCTAACACTTTAACATTAAATCTTTCCTCAAAATATTGATAAGCATCATGGAATACAATTGAAGAAACGCTGCTGCTTAAATCTGTCATTACATCAATTGTAAGTTTATCGATTTCTTGTAAAGCTTTAGCTAAATTACTTTTGTATTTAGCTTCATTTTTTGGATCATTTTCAATTAAATGTTCTGCCATTTCATTTAACATAGCTTTTGCATTAATTGGATCCAACCAAATGTGTGGATCATATTCTCCATGTGCATGTCCATCATGATCATCATGTCCATGATCTTCATGATCGTCTTCTTTTTTACCATGATCGTCATGTCCGTGATCGTCATGATCGTCTTCTTTTTTACCATGATCGTCATGTCCGTGATCGTCATGATCGTCTTCTTTTTTACCATGATCATCATGTCCGTGATCGTCATGATCATGTTCGTCAAAAATATTTCTTTCTCTAAATTTTAATACCTGTAATCCTTTAGTTTCCATTAATTCAATTTTTTCTGCTTTCTTAGCAATTGAACTCAATGGTTTTTCTAAAAAACTCTCTAAATCTTCACCAACCCAGAATATTAGGTCAGCATTTTGAAGCATTTTTGCGTGTGAAGGTTTCATTGCAAATCCGTGTGGGGATGCATATCCATCAACTATTAAATCAGGTTTAGCAATACCATCCATTAAGTAACTAGCTAATGAATGAATTGGTTTAATGGAAGCAACTACTTTTATTTCAGCATTTGCTGGTGTAAAGAATGTTAGAATTGATAATATTGAGAATATTAGTTGTATTTTTTTAATATTTTTCATAATAAGTAATTTAATTGTTTGTTATAATATAACGTTATGTAATAATATAACATTTATAAGTCAAGCAATATATGAGCTCAGAAAATAGTACATTAGTAAAATTAAATAACGCTGGTTTTAAGCAAAATGATAAATGGTTAGTGGAAGGTGTTTCATTAACTGTTGTAAAGGGAAAAATCGTTACCCTTATTGGACCAAATGGCTCTGGAAAAAGTACTACCGCAAAAATTGCATTGGGAATTTACAAAAATATAGAAGGAAGTGTTGAGAAATACACAAATAAAGTTGGATATGTTCCTCAAAAAATATCTATTGATTGGACCTTACCGTTAAGAGTTTATGATTTTATGCTTCTAACTGAAAATATTAAAGATGAGGCAATTGATGAAGCGCTTACATTAACAGGCGTCATACACCTTAAGAATAAAAATTTAGGAAATTTATCAGGTGGTGAATTTCAAAGAGTTTTAATTGCAAGAGCTATTTCAAAAAAACCTGAATTATTAGTTCTTGATGAACCTGTTCAAGGAGTTGATTACACTGGTGAGATTGCTTTGTATGAATTAATTAAAAGAATTTCTGATACACTAAATTGTGGAATTCTATTAATCTCACATGATCTACATACAGTCATGACCGCAACTGATCATGTTGTTTGTTTAAATGGTCACGTATGTTGCTCTGGATCACCAATGGATGTTGCTAAAAATAATGAATATAAAACCTTATTTGGTGAACAAGCATCTCAAATTCTTTCTGTGTATGAACATAAACATGACCACGTTCATTCTGATGAGGGAGAAATAAAGAAAAATTAATATGTTTGATGATTTTTTTATAAGAGCATTATTTGCAGGAATAGGAATTGCACTTGTTACAGGACCATTAGGTTGTTTTGTAGTATGGAGGAGATTATCATATTTTGGTGATACATTAGCTCATTCAGCACTTCTTGGAGTGACAATGGCATATACTTTAGATTTAAATATAGCTATTTCAGTGTTTTTAATTTCTTCAGTAATCGCATTAATCCTAATTCAACTACAGAAAAAAACTAATTTACCTGGGGATGCTTTGCTTGGTCTTTTAGCTCATTCTTCATTAGCTGTTGGATTAGTAGTCATAGGTTTTTTAACATTTATCCGTTTTGATATTATGGGTCTATTATTTGGTGATATATTAGCTGTAACAATTGATGACTTATTAATTATTTGGACTGGAGGAGCATTAATTTTATTAGTTCTAAAATTGATTTGGAAACCGTTGTTTGCATCTACAGTTAATTATGAATTAGCAGAAGCAGAAGGTTTAAACCCAGATAGAGCAAAAGCTATTTTTACAATTCTTATGGCTGCTGTAATTGCCATATCAATTAAAATGGTAGGGTTATTACTAATTACAGGTATGCTAATTATACCAGCGGCTATGGCTAGAAATATTTCAGATAGTCCTCAAAAAATGGTGATATTTTCAATTATTGGTGGATTACTGTCTGTTGTATTAGGTTTATATTCTTCATTAGAATTTAATACATCTTCAGGACCATCAATAATAGCTGCCTCGTTAGTATTATTTATACTGTCTTTATTTAAAATAAAACAATCGATTAAATTGAAAAACTGATAACATATTGATAAGAATTTAAAGATGCAAAAAGAACACAACCTTTCCAAAAATCAAAAAATTATTTTTGACCTAATTGATAAATCTGGAGGACCAATGAAAGCTTATTCAATCCTTTTTAATGTTCAAAAAAAAGGAATTAAAGCACCACTACAAGTTTATAGGGCATTAGATAAATTAGTTGAAATAGGAAAAATTCATAAGATTGAAAGCAGAAATGCTTTTATAGCTTGTCAAAATTCAAGCTGTCAGGTTTCAAAAGCAACAGCTTTTTCAATTTGTGAAAGTTGTGAAAATGTATCTGAGATAAGTAATTCAAAACTATCAAAATATTTATCTAATTTTTCAGATGACTCTGGAATGAAATATAGCAAATACAATTTAGAATTTTTTGGTTTATGTAAAAAATGTAAATCAAAATAATGAGTACAGTTTCATTAACTTTAGACGAAATATTTGAACTAGCTAAAAAAACTCTTTTATCTAACGGTTGTGATGATGAAACAGCATCAATTTTATCTGACTTAATCAGAAACGCTGAAAGAGATGGTTCGGTATCACATGGTCTATTTAGATTACCAGCATATGTCACTGGATTAAAAAGTGGAAAGATTCATGGAAAAGGAAAACCAGAAGTAAAAAAAATATCTCCATCTGTAATTAAAGTTGAAGGAAATAATTGTTTAGCACCTGTTGTATTAAATAAAGGATTGCCGGAATTAGCAAAAGCTGCAAAAGAAAATGGTGTAGCTGTGTTAGCAATAAATAATTCACATCATATGGCTGCTATGTGGCCTGAAACAGAAAAATTAGCAGAAGATGGTTTAGTTGCATTTGCCTGTACATCTTACAAGCCTGCTGTAGCACCTGCTGGTGCCATAAAACCATTATTTGGGACAAATCCAATTTCGTTTGCTTGGCCACGTCCAGGTAAAACACCAGTTGTTTATGATATGGCAACTGCTTCAATGGCAATGGGAGAAGTTCAAGTTGCTAAAAGAGAAGGGCACAAAGTTCCACTTGGCACTGGTTTAACTAAAGATGGTAAAGAAACAACTGATCCAGGTGAAATTACTGATGGTGGAGTTCTATTGCCATTTGGTGGTTACAAAGGATCTGCCATTGCAATGATGGTAGAATTAATGGCAGGTGCATTAGTTGGAGATAATTTTAGTTTTGAAACTGCTGCCAAAGATAATAATGATGGTGGTCCTCCTAGTGGCGGTGAGTTCATACTAGCTATTAATCCAGATAAAACATCAGGTACTAATTGGCAAAAACATGCTGAAGAATTTTTTGAAAAAATGAAATCAATGGGCGAAGTAAGATTACCTGGGGAAAGACGTCACAAGAATAGAATGGATACTGGCCCAAGAAATATTAACGAAGAATTAGTAAATAAAATTAAATCTTTAAGCTAAATTAATCTCAATAGGTGTGTGATCAGAGGGCTTTTCCCTACCACGTGGATCTTTATTAATATTTATATCCTTTATTTGATCAATTATTGAGTTTGATACTAAAAAATGATCAATACGCATTCCATTATTTTTTTGCCAAGCACCTCTCATATAATCCCAAAATGTATATCCTTCTTTATCCTCATAAAAATGTCTGTATACATCATTAAAACCAAGATTGATCATTTCTCTAAATTTTTTTCTTATTTCAAGTCTGTATAAAGCATCGTCTTCAAAACTTTTAACATTATAGACATCTTCTGCTGATGGAATGATATTAAAATCACCAGCTAGAATAATATTTGAATTTTTTTTAGATAAAGTTTTTAACTGCTTTATTAATTGATTAAGCCAATTTTTTTTATAATCATATTTTTCAGTATCTACAGGATTACCATTAGGCGTGTAAATATTTATTAATTGTATATTTTTTTTCTTATGCTCAAATTCAGCTGAAATTATTCTTGATTGTTTTAACTTATCCTTAATCAAATCCGTTCTGATATTTTTTAATTTATTTTTTGAGATGATCGCTACACCATTATAACTTTTTTGACCAAAAACATGACTTTCATAGTCCATTGATGAAAAATCATCATATGGAAAATTAACATCCTCAGTTTTGATTTCCTGCATCATTAAAATATCAGGTTTATATTTTAATAAGTAGCTTTTAATATTTTCAATTCTTGCTCTTACCGAGTTTACATTCCAAGATGAAATGAGCATTAAAGTGAGAAAGAAACTCCACAACCACATGAAGATTTGGTTTGTGGATTAGATATTTTGAATTGTTCACCTATAAGTTCAGAAACATAATCAATCTCAGATCCTTTAAGTAAATCAGCTGAAGTTTTATCAATTAAAATATTTTGATAATTTAAATCATCGTCTTGTTTTGATTTATCAAATGTAAATTCATACTGAAAACCAGAACATCCCCCACCTTTAATAGCGATTCTGAAGAATGATCCTTTGTCTTTTTTTGATAACAAATTTTCTATTTGTTTTAACGCTTTATCCGTAAATTTAATTTCTTTAATCATGTCTGAACACTGATATTACTAATATAATACTTAATTATTTAAATTAAAGGATGAAAAAAGACACTTTGTTAGGCGTATTTAAAAGTAAAGGTAGACTTAATAAAGAAGCTAATTCAAAATACAGATCTCCTTTTCAACGTGACAGAGATCGGATAATTCACAGCGCATCATTTAGAAGATTAAAGCATAAAACCCAAGTATTTGTTAATACAGAAGGGGATCATTTTAGAACAAGGATTACTCATTCAATTGAAGTTGCTCAAATAGCAAGATCAATTGCAAAATATCTAAAATTAAATGAAGATTTAGCTGAATCCTTAAGTCTTGCTCATGATTTAGGTCATACTCCATTTGGGCATGCAGGAGAGGATGCTTTAGATGAATGTATGCAAAATTATGGTGGTTTTGATCATAATCTTCAGACATTAAGAATAGTAATGTTTTTAGAGAATAAATATTTCAAATTTGCTGGATTAAATTTAACTCTTGAAACTTTAGAAGGACTTTTAAAACATAATGGACCAGTAGATGATCTAAGCATGATCAATAAATTAATTGGTTTAAAAGTTTTCAAAAATAAAATTAATTTTAATAACTATCCATCATTAGAAGCTCAAATATCAGCTATATCAGATGATATTGCATACAATAACCATGATATTCAGGATGGAATTAAAGCAAATCTATTTAAACTTGAGGAATTAGTTGAATTAGATTTTTTTAAAAATATTTATCAAAAATATAAAAACAAAATTAATAAAAAAAATTATAAAATTGCTATTTACCAACTCATCAGAGATTCAATAGATATTATGATTAGAGATTTACTAAGTAATACAGAAAAAAATATTAAAAAATTAAAAATTAAGTCATTAAAAGATGTATCAAAATCAAATCAATTAATAGTTTCTTTTTCAGATAAAATAGAAAATTCAGAACAAGAAATCAGATCATTTTTAAGAATCAGAATGTATGACAATAAATCAGTGCTTAATAAGAATCAAAGAGGTAAAATGATAATTAAGAAATTATTTAAAATAATTAAATCAAATCCTAGAAAATTTCTTACTAAAGAGCAATTGACTAAAGACAAATATAGAGCTATTTCAGATTTTATATCTGGTATGACAGATAGATACGCAATTAACCTTTATAACGATAATAAATGAATATTTTTGAATTATATCTAGATAAAATTAAATCTGTTATTGTTGAACTTAGTAAAAAAAAACAACTTATCGTTCCAGAAAGTTTTAATGGTATTAACGCGGAAATACCACCACCTAAATTTGATTGTGATATTTCTACCAATGTTGCAATGGTTTTATCGAAACTAAATAAAACCTCCCCAATAGAATTGGCAGAAAAACTTGCACCTGAAATAAAAAATAGTGATGATCAAATAGAAAATATATCTGTTGCTAAACCTGGTTTCATAAATATTAAATTTAAGCCATCTTTTTGGTCAAACTTTATTAAAGAAATAATTAATAACGCTGAAAAATTTGGAATTAATGAAAAAGAGAAAAAAAATAATTATTTAATTGAATTTGTATCAGCTAATCCTACTGGACCCTTGCATGTTGGTCACTGTAGAGGAGCCATTTTAGGTGATGTAATATCTAATGTGTTAATATTTAATAAACACAAGGTTACAAAAGAGTATTATGTAAATGACTATGGTAACCAGATTATAAATTTTACTAAATCCGTATACTTTAGAATTAGGGAAGTAAAATTTAACGAAACATTTCCTCAAGATAACCCTGATTTATATCCAGGAGATTATCTTATCGATTTTGCAAAAAATATAGTTTCAGATGATTCAGATCTAAATTTTGATAATTATGATGAAATAAGCGATAAGCTAACATCTTTATCTATAGAACAGGCGCTAATTTTAATTAAAAAGAACCTTAAGAGTTTAGGAATTAACCACGATAATTTTGTTAGTGAAAAAAGTATTGTTTTAAACAACGAAGTAGAGAGTGTAATAAAATTTTTAGAAACGAATAAATTTGTATACAAAGGAAAAATCAAAGCTCCAGCTGGTGAAGATGATAAAAACTGGGTAGAAAGAGAACAGTTACTTTTTAAATCTACTGATTTTGGTGACGATAAAGATAGAGCATTACAAAAGTCAGATGGAACATGGACTTATTTTGCAAGTGATGTTGCATATCATAAAAATAAAGTAGATCGTAAATTTGATTATTTAATAAATATTCTTGGTGCAGATCATGCTGGTTACATCAAAAGAATTTCATCCTCTGTTGAAGCTTTATCAGGAAAAAAAGATAAACTGATTTGTAAAATTAGTCAGCTTGTAAAATTAATCAAAGATAACAAACCATTTAAGATGTCTAAAAGAAAAGGTGACTACATTACGGTTGATGATTTAATTGAAGAAGTTGGAAAAGATGCAACTAGGTTTATCATGCTTAACAGAAGTAGTGATGTAGAATTAGATTTTGATTTTGATGCTGTAAAAGAAAAATCAAAGGATAATCCATTATATTATGTTCAATATTGTTATGCCAGAATTTCATCTGTCTTTAGACATATTGATAAAGATTTAAATTCAAACATTGAATTAGATGATTTTAATTTTGAATATTCAAATGATGAGATCAAAATTTTAAAAAAAATTTCAGAATGGCCAAAATGTATAGATGCAGCTAGTTCAAAATTAGAACCACATAGAATACCTGTTTATTTATATGATCTGGCATCAGAATTTCACTCGTATTGGAATCTTGGGAAACAAAAACCAGAAAAAAGATTTATTAATGATCAAAAAACAGTATCACCAGATAAATTAATTTTTTTAAAAGCAATATCTAACGTTGTAAAATCAGGGATGGATATAGTTGGTGTAGATGCACCAGATAAAATGTAATGCTAAAAGAAATTAAGTATTTAATCTTTATTATTGTTATTACTTTATTTATTGTTTTAACCGGCAGATATTATTTTTCAGATGAAAATAAGAAGAAATCATACAGATCTTATAAAAATAATGATGAAAAAATTAAATTATATTCAAAAAATTTACCTGTTTTGGAAAACAACACACAAAATGTGATAGAGTACGTTAAGCAAACAAACAAAAAAAAGAAAAAAAAGTTTAATTTTTGGAAACTTTTAGAAAATGATTAAGAATAGAAGAGCTTTTATTGTTGGTTTAAAATCATCAAAATTATCAAACAGAGAAATAATTTTTTTAAAGAAATATAGACCATGGGGTATTATTTTATTTTCAAGAAACATAATTTCAATTGAACAAACTAAAAAATTAACTGATAAAATAAAAAAGATATTTAAAGATAAAAGATACCCGATTTTAATTGATCAAGAAGGTGGAAGAGTAAATCGATTTAATAAAATTATCTCATTTGACAATTTGACTTCTGAATATTTTGGTAATTTATTCACAAAAGATAAGAAAAAATTTAAAATTATTTATAAATTATTTATCGATAAGACCTCTTATTTACTTAAATTAATCGGTATTAATATAAATACTGTTCCTGTTTTAGATCTTCGAGTTAAAGGAGCTAGCAATATTATTGGTGATAGGTCTTTTTCAAAAAATAAAAAAAATATCTCTGAAATTGGAGATATTTGTATCAATTATTTTCATGAAAATTCTATTGGAACTGTGATGAAGCATATACCAGGACATGGATTAGCTAAGGTAGATAGTCATAAATTTACACCTGTAGTTACAAAAAACTTAAATTATTTAAATAAAAATGATTTTTTTCCATTTAAGAAAAAACAGAGTTATTTTGCAATGACAGCACATGTAATATATCGAAGCATTGATAAGTTAAATACTGCTACACACTCTAAAAAAATTATAAATTTAATTAGAAAAAAAATTGGTTTTAAAAACATTTTAATTTCAGATGATTTATCAATGAAAAGTTTAAAAGATGATTTAAAAACTAATACTATTAAAACGTTTAGTGCAGGTTGTAATCTTGCTCTCCATTGTAATGGCAAATTATCTGAAATGAAGGTGGTTGGTGATAATTCACCAAAGGTAACTAATTTTATTATAAAAAAAACATCGTTATTTTATAAAATTTTAAGTTAATATCTGAGCATGACTATTTCTGATTCTTCATTATTTAATGTTGATATAAATAATTATAATGGTCCTCTAGATGTCCTTTTAGATTTAGCCAAAGCTCAAAAGGTAGATCTTGAAGAGATATCAATAACAAAATTAGCAGATCAGTTTCTAGAATATATTACAAAAGAAAAAGATTTAAATTTAGAAATTGCGTCAGAATATTTATTGATGGCAACTTGGTTAGCTTATTTAAAATCTAAATTATTACTTCCAGGAACACCAGATGAAGAATTTAAAGTTCAAGAAGTTGCTGAAAAATTAAAATTACAACTTAAAAAATTAGAATTGATAAGATTGCTTTCTGAACAAATGTTAAAAAGAAAAAGATTAGGAAGAGAAATTCGATCAAGGGGAATGAAAGGAAATATTAGATCTATTTATAGCACAGAATATAATTTAAGTTTATTTGAGCTTCTCAAGTCTTATTCAACAATTATTATGACCAAGGACTTTCAAAAAATAAATATTCCCAAATTACCTGTCTTTACTGCTGAGGATGGAATTAAAACAATAAGAGAATTTTTTGGTAAATTAACAGATTGGAAGAAATTAGATGATTTAATTCCTAAAAATTTTAAAAGCGGCTCAAAATATAAACGTAGTGGTAAAGCAGGAATTTTTGCTGGTTCATTAGAATTAGTTAAAGAAGGAAACCTGACTATGAAACAAGATAAATTATTTGACGATATTTATGTGAAGGAAAATAATGATTAAAAAAGAAAAAATTTCAAAAGATAATATCGTTAAATTTCCATCTAAGCTATCTGATTTGGAAAAAGAAATTGAAGCAGTTATTTTTGCTGCTGCTGAACCATTGGATGTTGATACAATCGAAAGCAAAGTTACTAAAAAAGGTAGCGTATCTAAATCATTAGAAAAGTTGCATCAAGAATACTCTAAACGTGGAATTAATCTAGTTTGCATAAAAGAAAA
Source organism: uncultured Pelagibacteraceae bacterium (assembly GCA_902604545.1). GTDB lineage: Bacteria > Pseudomonadota > Alphaproteobacteria > Pelagibacterales > Pelagibacteraceae > Pelagibacter. The sequence goes on along the minus strand of CACKZG010000019.1, from coordinate 4,771 downwards.
GTGGTCCTTCAGAACTTCTCCTAACTTGTCAAATATTATGTCACAAGAAAGGACGGTTGAAAAAAAACTTTCTAGAGCTGCAGTAGAGACTTTGGCTATAATTGTTTATCATCAGCCTGTTACTAGAGCAGAAATTGAAGAAATAAGAGGTGTTGCTTTTGGCACAAATACTCTTGAAATATTAATGGAGCTTAATTGGGTAAAGCCAGGTGGTCGTAAAGATGTTCCAGGAAGACCAATTCAGTATGTTACAACAGACGAATTTTTAAGTCATTTTAATCTACAAAAACTATCTGATTTACCAACAATTGATGAACTAGGTGCGGCTGGCCTAATTGATAGTTCCAGTATTGATAATGCAATTTTTGGAACTGGTAAATTCTACAAAGAAAAACAAGAAGAAAAAAAAGAGGATATTTATTCTAATATCGACGAGATGCTAAACAGCACACTTGATACAGAAGAGAAAGATTAACAAAAAAGTAACTTTTAAATTAATCATAAAAAGGTTATAAGTTTTTATGAGTTTTGGATTAAAAGAAATAATTATTATTGTTGTTCTAATTGTTTTACTTTTTGGAAGAAATAAAATTTCAACGATAATGGCAGATGTAGCAAAAGGAATTAAAAGTTTCAAAAAAGGTATGGCTACTGATGTAACAGAGGATACCGATACTAAAAATCTTTCTGAAGATAATAAAGATACTAACAATAAAGAATAAACCCAATGCCTACTATTGGTTGGTTTGAAATTTTAATAATTGTTATAGTTGCAATTGTTGTTCTTGGCCCAAAAGATTTTCCTATAATGTTAAAAAAAGTTGGATCTTGGATAGGTTCAGCAAAAAGATATGTAAATGATTTACAAAATGATGTTACCAAAATTGATATTGACGAAAATGAAAGTGAAAACAAAATAAATAAAAATAACAAAGATGAGTAATGAAGATAAACATGGCGGTTTTGTAAGTCACTTAGCAGAATTAAGAAAGAGATTAATATATAGTTTTCTATTTCTATTAATATTTTTTATAGGATGTTACTTTTTTGCTGAATATATCTATGGTTTTTTAGTTGATCCCTATGCACAAGCTGTAAAAGATGATGGTACTGATAGAAGATTAATTTTTACAGCACTTCAAGAAACTTTTTTAACCTACTTAAAAGTTTCATTTTTTACTGCTTTCTTTGTAACGTGTCCTTTCATATTAATTCAAATATGGAAATTCATCGCGCCAGGTTTATATAAGCACGAAAAAACAGCAATAATACCGTATATGATTTTAACGCCAGTCCTTTTTTTAGTTGGAGGTATGCTCGTTTATTATCTAATAATGCCACTTGCAATTAAATTTTTCTTATCTTTTGAAAGCACAGGTTTATCAACTAATTTACCAATTCAATTAGAAGCAAAAGTTAATGAGTATTTATCATTAGTGATGAAATTAATTTTTGCATTTGGAATAAGTTTTCAGTTACCAGTAGTACTTAGTTTATTAGCAAGAATAGGTATTGTGAATAGTAAATTTTTAAAAGAAAGAAGAAAATATGTTGTGGTAATAATATTTGCAGCTGCAGCATTACTTACACCACCAGATCCAATTACTCAAATAGGTTTAGCAATTCCATTATTAATTTTATATGAATTATCAATATTTTCAGTAAAAATTATAGAAAATAAAAAATTATAAAAGACTGATGCATAATTTAAAAGAAATAAGAAAAGATCTAACAAAATTTGAAAAAGATCTTGAAAAACGTTCAGTTAAAATTGATTTGGATAATTTAAAAAAACTTGATGAGTTAAATAGAGATTTAATTCAAAAAAAAGAAAATTTAGAAAAAGAAAAAAAAGATATTTCAAAATCTAAAGATGAAAGTTTATTTACAAAATCTAAAGAAATATCTACGGAATTAGAAAAAATTTCTGAACAACAAAAAAATACTAAAATTAAATTAGACAATATTTTATCAGAAATACCAAACATACCTCATCAAGATGTTCCAATTGGAAAAGATGAAAATGATAATGTGGAAGTTTTAAAAGCTGGAAAAGTTCCTGAATTTGATTTTAAACCTAAAGCTCATCATGAACTTGGTGAAAATTTAGGCATGCTTGATTTTGATCTCGCTACAAAAACAACTGGATCAAGATTTGTTTTTGTTAAAAAAGAGCTAGCTTTATTAGAACGCGCTTTATCTAACTTTATGCTAGATACTCATATTGTTCAAAATGATTATCAAGTGATTTCACCTCCATTGATTGCTTCTGAAAATACAATGTATGGAACAGGCCAATTACCAAAATTTGAAAACGATCAATTTGAAATAAAATTTGATGAAGGATCTGATAGAAAATTTTTAATTCCGACTGCTGAAGTAATTTTAACAAACATAGTTAAAGATAAAATTGTAGACCAAAAAGATTTACCAATGAGATTTGTTGCCTCAACACCTTGTTTTAGAAAAGAAGCCGGCAGTTATGGAAAAGATACCAAAGGAATGATTAGACAACATCAATTTTATAAAGTTGAGATGGTTAGTATTGTAGAAAAAGAAAATTGTCTTGAAGAATTAGAGCGAATGACGAACTGTGCAACAGATATTCTTGATAAGCTAGAGTTACCTTATAGAAAAGTAATTTTATGCTCAGGCGATATGGGTTTCAGTGCAGAAAAAACCTATGATATTGAAGTGTGGTTGCCATCAGAAAACAAGTATCGTGAAATATCATCATGCTCTTCATGTTCAACATTTCAGGCACAAAGAATGAAATCAAGATATAAAAATAAAAATAAGGAAACTGTTTTTGTTGGAACATTAAATGGAAGTGGTTTAGCAGTTGGTAGAACTTTAATTGCTGTACTAGAAAACTATCAACAAAAAGATGGTTCAATTATTGTTCCTAAGGTATTGCGACCGTATATGAATAATTTGGAATTGATTTCAGCTAAATAAAGTTGTTTTAATTACATAGATAGTATAAATATTCACATAATTTATAAGGAGATTTATGGAAGGCTCAGGAATAGGACAATTTATACCGTTAATTTTAATATTTGTTATTTTTTATTTTTTCTTAATCAGACCACAGCAAAAAAAAGTTAAAGAACACAAAGCTATGGTTGAAAGCCTTAAGAGAGGTGACAAGGTTGTTACTTCTGGTGGAATTACAGGTACAGTGGAGAGACTTATAGACAACGATAAAGTTGAAGTAGAAATTGCTGAAAACGTAAAAGTTGAAATAGTTAAGTCAACTGGTATTCAAAGTCTTGTTAATACAAATACACAAGAAGTTAAAAAATAATTATTTTTAGTTAAGTGCTTTATTTCTCTAAGTTAAGAATTTTATTTATAACTCTTTTTTCAGTTTTATTTATTTTAATTGCTTCAACAAATCTTTTTAAATTTGATGATAATTTTTTTGATAAAAAAATTAATCTTGGATTAGACCTTCAAGGTGGATCATATCTATTACTTGAAATTGACAATGAACCTGTAATTGAACAAAAGCTTCAAAACTTAACAACAACTATCAGAAATTACTTCAAAGAAAAAAATATTAAGATCAATAACATAAAGATAGAAAATCAAAATATTTTTTTTAACGTAATAGAAAATGATAAGCAATCAATCTTAGATGTTTTTCAGGATGAAAATAGTGATCTTAATCCTTATTACCCAAGATTTAAATCACATCAGTTAGAAATTGAGGATACAGGGTTAAATTTTAAAGTTAATTTTTCAAGACAGGGTTTAATTAAACTTAAAACTTCTTCTCAAGATCAAGCTATAGAAATAGTTAGAAGAAGGGTAGATGAGGTTGGAACTAATGAACCCAACATACTTAAAAGAGGAAATAACCGAATTTTAGTAGAGCTACCTGGATTAGATGATCCGATGAGAATAAAATCATTGCTTGGCAAAACTGCCAACCTTACTTTTCGATTTGTAACGAATGACAAAAATGATCGTTTTGGTGTTGAAAAGTTAAAATTTGAAAATGGTCTAGAAGAAGCCACAGTTAGTAAAAGAATTATAATAAGTGGTGAAAATTTACTTGATGCTCAACCAAAAATGGACACTCAAACTAACCAAACAATAGTTTCATTTACTTTAGATAGAGTAGGTGCGAAAAGGTTTGGTAAGGCAACCTCAACTGGTATTGGAAAACAATTAGCAATTGTTTTAGATGGTAAAATTATTAGCGCACCTGTTGTTAGAGATACGATTGCCAGTGGATCTGGTCAGATAAGTGGTGGCTTTACTTTTCAAACAGCAACTGATCTAGCTTTATTATTAAGATCAGGAGCATTACCAGCTCCATTAGAAATTATAGAAGAAAGAACGGTTGGACCTGATCTTGGACAAGATTCAATTAATGCAGGAATGATTGCCTTGGCAATAGGTTTTATGTTGGTGATAATTTTTATGTTCGTAAAATATAAAATTTTTGGATTAATTACCAATATAACATTGATAGTTAATTTGTTTATTCTTTTGGGTGTTTTAACTTTGTTTGAAGCAACTTTAACATTGCCTGGTATTGCGGGGATTATTCTAACCGTAGGTATGGCAGTTGATGCAAATGTTTTAATTTTTGAGAGGATTAAAGAAGAACTAAAAGACGAGAATAATAATATTTTGGCTTTTGATGGTGGTTATACTAAATCGAGAACAGCAATTTTAGATGCTAATATTACCACATTATTAGCAGCAATTATTTTATTTTTCATGGGTTCAGGTCCAGTTAAAGGTTTTGCTGTAACTT
>CACKZG010000018.1 GCA_902604545.1 uncultured Pelagibacteraceae bacterium | reverse complement strand
TACACCTGGAACTCCAGCGGCAGCAGCAACTTGCTTGGATGGTTATCCTTTAGCTCAAAAAGGTGAAGCAGGAAGAGCTTTAGGTATGGCAACAGTATCAAGTACTGTTGGGGGTATTTTTAGTGTCGTTATATTAGTTTTCTTTGCTCCAATATTGGCACAACTTGCTTATGAATTTGGTCAACCAGAATACTTTGCATTAGCAATATTTGGTTTAACAATGTTAGCTTCAATAGGTGAGGGTAGCCCTATTAAAAATTTAATTGCAGGAGCATTTGGAATACTGATTTCTACAGTTGGTAAAGATTTTATGACTTCGATTGATCGTTTTACTTTTGGGATCAATGAATTAACTGAAGGAATAGGTTTTATACCAGTAGTAGTTGGACTTTTCGCAATGAGTGAAATGTTAACTCAATCAACTTTAATCAATCAAGTGTTTAACAGAATAGCTTTAAAAGCAATTAAGCTTCCTAGCAAAGATGATTATAAAAAAACATGGAAAACAATTTTGAGATCAAGTGGAATTGGTTCTTTTATAGGAGTATTGCCAGCTGAAGGAGGGACAGTTGCATCTTTAATTGGCTATTCTGAAGCTAAAAGATTTTCAAAAAATCCAGAGGAATTTGGTAAGGGATCAATAGAAGGTATTGCTGGTGCTGAAGCAGCAAATAATGCTGCTACAGGAGGCGCAATGGTTCCAACTTTAGCACTTGGTATTCCTGGTAGCGCAACGACAGCGGTTATACTCACGGGACTGATTATTCATGGAGTTAGACCTGGCCCAGATTTATTTAGAGAACAGCCAGATTTCTTATATGGAATTTTTGGCGCTATGCTGATTGCGAATATTCTCTTTTTTATTTTTGGATTTTTTGGAGCAAAAATATTTGCAAGAATAACTTTAGTTCCCAACAAAATCTTATGGCCAATGATATTTGCAGTTTCAGTATGTGGAACTTATTCTTTAAATCAATCAATAATTGATGTTTGGATAATGCTTTTCTTTGGAGTGCTAGGTTTTTTTATGAGAAGATATGGTTTTTCAGTTGTTCCAGTTATTATTGGATTAATCTTAGGCGAGTTAGTTGAAGGAACTCTAAGACAATCTCTGGTTATATTTGATGGTAATTGGCTAATGTTTTTTACGAGACCAATTGCTTTAACATTCTTTATTTTGTCTTTAATTGCTTTGGCTTTTCCTTTAATAAGATCGAGAAAATTTAAAAAGAAATTATGATTAAGTATGATCTAAATAATCGTGTGGCAGTTGTTACAGGTGGAGCTCAAGGATTTGGTTTAGCAATAACTGAAAGATTTATCGAAGCTGGTGCAAAAGTTGTAATTTGGGATATTGATGAAAGTGCAGCTAAAGAGGCTATTGATAAAGTAAAATCAGAAAACTTAAGCCATCAAATAGTAGATGTAACAAATTTTGAAATAGTAAATAAAAATTTAGAAGAAGTAGAAAAAAAACATGGGAAAATAGATATTTTTGTTAATAATGCAGGTATTGCTGGCATGAACACTACAGTGGCTGAATATCCTTTGGAAGAATGGAAAAAAGTAATGAATTTAAATTTAAATTCTGTTTTTTATTGTTGCAAAGCAGTTGTTCCATTTATGTTAAAAAATGATTATGGAAGAATAGTTAATATTGCATCAATTGCTGGAAAAGAAGGCAATCCAAATGCAAGCGCATATAGCACTTCTAAGGCAGGCGTTATAGGTTTAACAAAATCTTTAGGTAAAGAATTGGCACAAAATAATATAGCTGTAAATTGTGTTACACCAGCAGCAGCCAAAACAAGAATTTTTGACCAAATGACTGATGAACATATAAATTATATGTTATCAAAAATTCCTAGAAACAAATTTGCTAAAGTTGAGGAATTAGCATCATTAGTTACTTGGTTAGCTAGTGAAGAAAATTCATTTTCGACAGCAGCAGTTTTTGATTTAAGTGGTGGAAGAGCCACATATTAGTTATGCAAGTAGGTATTGATGTAGGAGCAACTAAAATTGAGAGTGTTGTACTCGAAGAGAATGGGAACGAAAAACATAGATCAAGAATATCGTGTCCAAAGGAGTATACTCAAATTATAACTGCGATAAGAGATATACATAGAAAATTAGAACAAGATTTCAAACAAGAACTTCCAATTGGTGTTTGTCATCCAGGAGTTCATTCTCCTCAAACAGGATTAGTAAAAAATGCTCCAAATATAATTTGGTTAGAAAAAAAACCATTTCAAAGCGATCTACGTAAAGCTCTTGGAAAAGAAGTGTTTTGTGAAAATGATGCAAATTGTTTTGCTTTATCTGAAGCAATAGATGGAGCTGGTACACATTATAAAATCGTTTATGGAATTATATTAGGTTCAGGAGTTGGAGGTGGCTTAGTAATAGATAAAAAAATTATTACTGGCTCGAATGGAGTAGCGGGGGAATGGGGACATAACCAAATTCCATATTTTGCAGCTAAGAAAGAAAATTTTGACTCAAGTAATGCAAGGGAAGCAGAGATTGAAAGTTTTTTATCTGGTTTAAGTTTAGCAAAAAGATTTAAAAAACTTTATGGAAAAAATTTAAAAACAAATGAAATTTTTGAATTAAATAGAAAACATGATTTAGATGCTGAAAGATTTATAGATGATTTTAAAGTAAATTTAGCAATGTCTCTTTCAAGCATAATAAATATTTTAGATCCTGATGCTTTTATATTTGGAGGAGGAGTTTCAAACGAAATTGATTTTTTGCATGAAATAGATTCATTGGTTAGAAAATTTGTTATTGGAAGAGAGTATGAGGGTGTTTTTTTAAAACCTAGATACGGAGATGCTAGCGGTGTACGCGGTGCCGCAAGATTAGGAAGAAGCGCGACATATTAGAACTTCAACCAAAAGTAGAATCACAAAAAAAATTTTTTTTTATAATTAAAAAAAACATTGCTAAATAAGGAAAAAAATCAATATCAACTTCTAGTTGAATAATATTTTTTTAGTTATCAATTGAGAATTATTCTACTTATAGTTTCGTTTTTAAAAAAATAGTTAACTAAATAAAAAGAGGAAGAGAAGATATGAAAAAACTAATGATCGCTTTAATTACATTAGCGTTCACATCTACTTCATCAATTGCAGGACCTAAGATCGAGGTATTGCACTGGTGGACGTCTGGTGGTGAAGCTGCTGCACTTAAAGTTTTAAAAGATGATTTCGCTGCAAACGGTGGTGAATGGATGGACATGCCTGTAACAGGTGGTGGTGGAGACGCTGCTAACGTTGCATTAAAAGCAAGAATCGTTGCTGGAGATCCTCCATCAGCATCACAAATCAAAGGACCTACAATTCAAGAGTATGACCAAGAAGGTGTTGTAGCTCCATATAACATTGATGAAGTTGCTAAAGCAGAAGGTTGGGACAATTTATTAGACCCAATGATTGCAGCAATTCACAAGTGTGAAAATAATAGCGGACCTTATTGTGCTGCTCCAGTAAACATTCACAGAATTGACTGGATGTGGGCAAACAAAGCTGTATTTGATGCAAACGGTATTTCAGTTCCAGCTACTTGGGATGAGTTAAATGCTGCTGCTGAAAAATTACAAGCTGCTGGTATCATTCCATTTGCACATGGTGGTCAAGCTTGGCAAGATGCTACAGTTTTTGAAGCAGTTGCTATGGGTATTGGAGGAAATAACTATTACAAAAATTGTTATGTAGATCTTAAAGAAAGCTGTTTAAGAAGTGAAACAACAGTTAAAGTTTTTGATCAAATGAGAAAACTACAAGGGTTTACTGACGAAGGTAGTCCAGGAAGAGACTGGAACGTTGCTACTGGTATGGTTATTGAAGGAAAAGCTGGTTTCCAAATTATGGGTGACTGGGCAAAAGGTGAATTTACAGCTGCAGGAAAAGTTCCAGGTGTAGATTACTACTGTGCTGCCACTCCTTCAAACAATGGATACTTATATAACGTAGATAGTTTTATCTTTTACAAATCTAGCGATCCAGATAAACAAGCTGGCCAAAAGTTATTAGCTAAGCTTATGATGGGTAAAAACTTTCAAAAAGTTTTCAACCTATACAAAGGTTCTATCCCGGCGCGTTTAGACGTATCGATGGATGAATTTGACAAGTGTGCAAAAACATCTAATGCAGATATTAAAACTGCAGGTGCAAGTGGTGGATTAGTTCCAAGTTTTGCTCACGGTATGGCTCAAGGTAATACTATGAAAGCTGCCCTACAAGATATCATTACAGAGCACTTTAACTCTGATATGTCATCTGTAGATGCTGCTAACGCTTTAGCTGACTCAGTTTTAGCTAATATGTAGTACATAAAAATTAAAAGGCCACTTTTGATAAAGTGGCCTTTTTTTTTAAATCTAAAAATAAAAAATATTTATAATGTTCAAGTGGTTAGAAAAAAATTTACCTAAAATTGTTATGGCTCCAGCTGTTGGTTTGATTGGCTGGTTTGTTTATGGATTTGTACTTTGGACTTTATATATATCTTTTACCAATTCTAAAATTCTACCAAAGTATGAACTTTGGGGATTTGGACAGTATGAAAAACTTTGGGCATCAAGAAAATGGCTTATTGCAGTAGATAATTTGCTTATTTTTACAGCACTATTTTTAATCTTCTGCGTTGTTATAGGAATAATTCTTGCAATTTTTTTAGACCAAAAAATCAGAGCAGAAGGTTTGCTAAGAACGATTTATTTATATCCAATGGCGCTATCTTTTATCGTTACAGGAACCGCATGGAAATGGATATTAAATCCAACCTTAGGTATCCAAAAAATGTTTAGAGACTGGGGTTTCGAGAACTTCACCTTTGATTGGTTAGTAGATAGGGAGATGGCCATTTATACCATAGTTATTGCAGGTGTTTGGCAATCTGCAGGGTTTGTGATGGCGCTGTTTTTAGCTGGATTAAGGTCAGTAGAAGATGAAATTGTTAAGGCAGCAAAAATAGATGGTGCAAGTTTATTTACGGTTTACTGGAAGATTTTACTTCCAATGATGAGACCTGTATTTTTTACAAGTTTTGTAATTTTAGTTCATATATCTATAAAAAGTTATGATCTTATCGTAGCACTGACACAAGGTGGACCAGGTATATCAACGACTATGCCTGCTTTATATATGACACAAACTGCATTTCATAAAAGCCAGGTTGGTTTATCTGCAGCGAGTGCGATGATGATGTTTATGGCTGTAGCTGCTGTAATTATCCCATATTTATATTCAGAATTAAGGAGAGAAAATGCAAGATAGTTTGAAATCTTCTTCTTATAAGCAATTAGAACAAAAATCTAAATATACAAACATGTTTTTGAGATGGTTTTTATATTTTATTTTAATTCTTTTTGCTTCTTATTTTATTTTTCCACTTTACGTGATGGTTGTTACTTCGTTAAAGACAATGGAAGAGATCCGTCAAGGAACACTTTTAAGTTGGCCAAGCGGATTAAATTTGGAATCTTGGGCTGTAGCGTGGGGTGGTCGAGGATATGGAGCTGGTGATACTTTTTTAAGACCATATTTTTGGAATTCAATCAAGATGGTTCTACCAGCAGTATTTTTTTCAACATTTATTGGAGCGATGACAGGTTATGTTTTAACTAAATGGAGATTTAAAGGGGATCAGTGGGTTTTCCTTTTTTTATTATTTGGATGTTTCATACCTTTTCAAGCAATATTGCTACCAATGGCCAGAACCCTTGGAGTATTAGGAATTTCAAATTCAGTAATTGGGTTAGTTTTAGTTCATACAGTTTATGGAATACCTTTTACCACATTATTTTTTAGAAATTATTATATTTCTGTTCCGACAGAATTAGTTAAAGCTGCCAGAATAGATGGAGCTGGGTTTTTTAAAATATTTTTCAAAATTTTACTTCCAATATCAGCACCAATTATTGTTGTAACTGTAATTTGGCAGTTCACACAAATATGGAATGATTTTTTATTTGGATCAACCTTCTCATTTGGAGAAGCAGCACCTATACAAGTTGCATTAAATAATATGGTTTTATCAAGTACAAGTGTGAAAGAATATAATGTAGATATGGCTTCAGCTATTATAGCCGGCATTCCAACACTTATAGTTTATGTATTGGCAGGTAAATATTTTATTAGAGGATTAACTTCAGGAGCAGTGAAAGGATAACAATGAAAACGTTAAAAATTGAAGAACTATCAAAAAACTTTGGATCGACTGAGGTTTTAAAAAAAATTAATTTAGAAATAGATGAGGGAAATTTTCTAGTTCTTTTAGGACCATCTGGATGCGGAAAATCAACTTTATTAAATATTATTGCAGGATTAGAAACGATTAATGAGGGCGATGTTTTTATAGATGATTATAATGTTAGCAAAGTAGAGCCAAAAGATCGTAATATTGCTATGGTTTTTCAATCTTACGCTCTGTATCCATCTATGAATGTTAAGGAGAATATGATTTTTGGTCTTAAACAGGCAAAAACATCAAAGGAAAAAATACAAGAACAGTTAGAAAAAGTCTCAAAATTTCTACAGGTAGATCAATTGTTAGAAAGAAAACCTTCTCAATTATCTGGAGGACAACGACAACGTGTTGCTATTGGTAGAGCTCTCGTAAGGGAGCCAAGAATATTTTTGTTTGACGAACCTTTATCTAACTTAGATGCAAAGCTACGGGTTGAAATGAGGAGAGAAATAAAAAAACTTCATCAACAGCTAAAAACAACAGTTGTTTATGTGACCCATGATCAAACAGAGGCAATGAGTTTGGGTACTAACATTGCAATTATGAATCATGGAGTAATTCAACAAAATGATACTCCTGAAAAGATTTATAATAAGCCAAGCAATACTTTTGTTGCAGACTTTATTGGATCTCCATCAATGAATCTTATTAAGGGAGTCTTAAAAGAAAATTCAGGAGACTTATTATTTACAGTGAGTGGATCAAATTTAGAAATTCCAATAAAAGATTATGATTTTAAAGATAAATCAAATTTAAACAATAAAGAAGTTTTCTTTGGTATTAGACCAGAACATATTTTCTTTAAAAAATTTAATGAAAGTGATTTTGAAATTAATTTAAGAGCAGATCTTAGTGAGTACATAGGTCATGAGCAAATAATGACATTTGATTATGCAAATCAAGAAGTTTTAGCTAAATTTCCATCTACAATTAAAATAGATCTGGGGAAAGAAACAAAATTATACTTTGATTTAACACAAGCATCTTTATTTAACGCTCAAACAGAGGAAAGAATATAATATGAAAGTAAAATATTCAGATTTAAAAAATAAAAGAATATTTATAACTGGTGGAGGTTCAGGAATTGGGGCATCAATCGTTGAGCATTTTTGTGAGCAAGGAAGTGAAGTTTATTTTGTAGATATTGATCTAAAAGAAACAAAAAAACTTTTAAACAAAATTAAGAAAAATAAATTTAGAATACCAACATTCATTGAGTGTAATTTGTTAGATATCAATAAATTAGAAAAAATTATTAAAAAAATTATTTCTACCAAAGGACCTATACATGCTTTAATTAATAACGCCGCCAATGATGATAGACACACAACAGATCAGGTGGATGAAAAATATTGGGAAAATAGAATGGCAATCAACTTAAAACATTATTTCTTTGCAGCTAAAGCTGTCGTTAAATCTATGAAAAAAATGAAAGCTGGCTCGATTGTAAATTTAAGTTCAGTTTCGTGGATGCTAGGTGAAGGTGATAAAGTTGTTTATGAAACTGCTAAATCTGCTGTTGTAGGTCTAACAAGATCATTTGCTCAAGAATACGGAAAGTACAATATTAGAACCAATTCAGTAGTCCCTGGATCTATAGCTACTGAAAGACAAATAAAACATTGGTTAACACCAAAGTACAAAAAGCTTATTATAGACAGTCAGGCTTTAAAAAGACAATTAAAACCCAATGATGTTGCTCAAATGGTAATGTTTTTAGCATCAGATCAATCATCTGGATGCACGAAACAAAGCTTTATTGTTGATGGTGGTATAACTTGATCTAGGTGAAAGTTGAAAGCTCTATAATTCAAAATAAATTTCTAAGAGTTCAAACACTTAATTATGGTGCCAGTCTTTTTGAAGTTTATCACAAGAAAAAGAAAATAAATTTAATTTTAAATTTAGGATCAAAACAAAACTATCGGTATAAACATCCAAGTGTCGGATCTACTTGCGGAAGATATGCGGGTAGAATTTATAATTCAAAATTTAAGATAGGTAATAAAAAATTTATTTTAAATGCAAATGAGGGAAAAAACATACTTCATGGTGGTAAAGTCGGTTTCTCAATTCTTCCCTGGAAAAAATTAAATCAAACAAAAGATAAAATAGTATATCAAATCCATTCAATAGATACTGATCAAGGCTTTCCAGGAAATCTAGTTGTCAATTGTACTTATCAATTAAGAAATAAATTTCTAATTATAAAATATGAATACAAATCTGATAAAAGTACTCATGTTAATTTAACTAATCATAGTTATTGGAATTTAGAAAAAAATAAAAAAAATATGATTTATAACCATGAGCTTAAATTAAACTCATCTAAATACCTTCAAATAAATAAAAATTTAATCCCAACTGGTAGATTTAAAAACATAAAAAAATCTATTTACGATTTTTCAAATTTTGAAAACATTGGAAAAAAATTAGATTTTTTTAAAAACAAAAAGCTTAATACTAAATTTAAAGGTTTCGATAACACTTTTGGTGTAAAGAAAAATATAAGAAATTATGTTGGCACTTTAAAAAATAATAATTCTAATATTAAAGTTGATTTTTTTTCAAATTTACCTGGCGTTCAACTTTATTCAGCGCAAAATCTGAATTACAAAAAAAAATTATTTCCTTATCAAGGCATTTGTTTAGAAACACAATATTTTCCTGATGCACCTAATAAAAAAAATTTTCCAAGCACTTTAATTAAACCTAATAAAAGGTATACATGCTTTACAAAAATCAAAATTAATTAATTTATGAGCAAAAAAATAAATATTTCAATCGTTGGAACAGGATTAATGGGTTTGCAACACATAAAAGCTATTCAAAAGTCAAAGAAAGCAAATCTTCATTCAATAGTAGATATTAGTAATAATGCTAAAAATTTATCAAAAAAATATAAAATTCCATTGTATTCAAATGTATCAGAGCTTTTAAACTCAAAAAAACTTGATGCTGTAATAGTTGCTACTCCTAATCAATTGCATGAAAAGCATACTGTAAGTTTTTTAAAAAATAAAATACCTGTCTTGTTAGAAAAACCTATTTCAGACAATATTCAATCGGCAAAAAAGATTATAAGTAGCGCTTACAAGAATAAAACTCCATTGCTAATTGGATATCATCGTAGACACAATTCAATAGTCTCTAAAGCAAAAGACGTTATTAACAAAGGTAAATTAGGTAAAATTGTTTCTGCAAACGTTTTGTGTTGGTTGTATAAACACAAAGCATATTACAAAGAAAAATGGAGAGTTAGTAAAGGTGGTGGGCCTTTAGGTATCAATTTAGTTCATGACATTGATATGATTTGTTATTTATTGGGTTCAATAAAATATGTTCAAGCATTTACAACAAATATAACCAGAAAATTTAAAGTAGAAGATACAGCTACAATAAGCTTGATCTTTAATTCAGGAGCACTGTGTACACTAAATTTGTCAGATACAATTGTTGCACCATGGAGTTATGAATTAACTGCTGGAGAAAATCCCGCATACCCAATTACAAACCAATCTGCATATATGATTGGAGGCACAAAAGGTTCTTTACAGTTTCCTAATCTTAAATATTGGTTCTATAAAAAAGAAAGAAGCTGGTGGAACAAGATTTTTGTTAATGAAGATAAAAATAAAAAAGATGACAATACATTAGTAAACCAAATTGACCATTTTGCTGAAGTAGTGACTAAAAAAGCTAAACCAAAAGTGAATGGTAATGATGGTTTAATTTCTCTCAAAATTTTTGCAGCAATAACTAAAAGTGCAAAAACTGGTAAAAAAGTAAGAATATAAAATTTTTATTAAAATTTAAATCATTCATTGTTTTGACATATTTTATTTGTTAACTTTTTATATGAAAAAAATTATCTTACTTGCTTTATTTAGTTTATTATTTTTCACAAATTCAAATGCTGCATGTGATGATCCTTTAACAGAAGGTGTAGATTATTCTAATTGTAGATTTTCAGATTCGCAAGACTTACAAGGAAGTTATCTTCCAAATTCAAACCTTTCTTTTGCAAGTTTTATTCAAGTGAATTTTGATAAAAGTATTATGATGACATCAAATCTATCATTTGGTACGTTTCCAGAATCTACATTTGTAAGAGCTAATCTTTACGAGTCTGTTTCAATTGGTGCAAATTTTGAAAAAACTAACTTTACTGGAGCAAACCTAACTAGAGTTGATTTTATGGGAGCAACTTTAATCGAAGCAAATTTTCAAAACTCTAATTTAATGGAAGCAAACTTTACATCTTCTAATATCACTAATGCTAATTTTGATGGTGCTAATTTAACTGGAGCTACTTGGACTAATGGTCAAACGTGTGGTCCAGAGTCGATTGGTACTTGTAAACAATAATTAATGAATACCTCAGTAAATACTGACGATGTTATTTTTGATTTTTTTAAACAAATTTGTGATGAAAAAAATGATCAAAAATGTGTTGAGCTCGGGAAAGAATGGATAAAAGCAATGGAAACGAATTTGTCTGAAATGGAGAAAAACTTAAATGGAGCTGATTACATTAAATATAAAGATGATATTCAAAGCAATAGAAATCATCTAAATAACTTAAAGAACAAAACCTCATCTGAGTGGAGAGAGTACGCCACTCAATGCATGATTGAAATAATGAATCACAAGAGTCAAAAATAATTTAAGAAATAAAATTTAAATTACTAGCTATATTGATTAATATAATATAATGATCATTTAAAGGGGTGTCTTAACAGACTGAGATCATACCCTAAGAACCTGTCCGGTAATTCAGAAAGGGATACAATGGATAAAACATATTTTTTAACTCAATCAACGTCATTAATATTAGTTATCACAATTAGTTTAATATTTGCTTTCTTAGGAATTATTTATTCTAAAAAATTTAAAGGAATTAATAATTATTTAACTGCAAATAGAAAAATTAGTTTATTTTCACTTACCACAAGTCTTGTAGCATCAGCTTTAGGAGCTTGGATTTTATTTGGTCCAGTTGCGGCTGCAACATGGGGCGGAGTAGGTGCTGTTATTGGATATGCATTAGGCACAGCTTTTCCAATGATTTTCTTAATTTATTTTGGAAAAAAAATTAGAAATGAATTTCCAAAAGGGTCTTCTTTAGTTGAGTTTATGAGAAAGAAATTTGGCAAAAGTCTATTTAAATTAATTTTGTTAATGACAATCTTTTATATGTTCATTTTTCTTTGCGCAGAAGTAACGGCGGTTGCTGTATTAATTAATTATATATCTGGAACAGAATTGTGGATTACAGCATTAATAGTCTTGGTAGCTGCCTTAAGCTATACCCTTTATGGCGGATTAAGAGCTTCAATATTTACTGATAATATTCAAATGATTGTAATTGGTGTTTTATTATTTATTTTGATTTCAATTATTAGTTCATCTTCAGGAGGTAATTTTTCTTTTTCTTTTATTAATGAGAAAAACCCTCAACTTGTAAGCTCAAATTATATTCCAGGATATACTGCAGGATTAACTTTCTTTATAGCAGTTGCAGCAACTAATTTATTTCATCAAGGAAATTGGCAAAGAGTATATGCAGCAAAAGATTATCGAACACTAAAAAGTGGTTTGATAATTTCTTTCTTTATTATTGTTCCAATAGTTTTTTTAATGGGTTTTATTGGAATGGTTTCATTTTCAATTGATCCATCTGTTAGACCTGATTTAGGATTTTTTAGTTTATTATTAAAAGATCAAACAGAAATTTTATCCTTATTGATTGTTATCCTTGGTCTTGCATTAACAATTTCCACTGTTGATACTTTGGTTAATGCTATTTCTAGTTTGTTTGTAGTTGATGGTAAAGCAACTTTTAACTTAGATAAAAAAACTGATTACTTAAAAATATCTAAGTATTTTATTTTAATCTTGTCTGCTATTGCTTTTGGAGTTGCTTCAAAAGGATTTGATATTTTATATTTATTCCTTATTGCAGATTTATTTTGTTGTGCGTTTGTAGTGACTGTTTTTTATAGTTTCTATAATAAAGTGGATGAAAAAACTGCTTATGTTTCAATTATAATTGGTCTAATTGCTGGATTTTTAATGTTTCCATTTCCAGATTTTTCTAAAAGTTTGTTAGTAGGAGTATTTTTGTCTAAAGACTTGTTTTCACCTTTTATAACTCAATCTTTATTATTTTTATCTTTTTTGGTTGCAACTTTCTTGCCTGCAATAATTTTAAAAATTAAATTTAGATAGAGGATTTTAAAGCATCATAAATAAGCTCTTTGGTGGTCTCACCAATACTTCTGTAAACTTCTTTATTATCTTTAAAAATTAAAAGTGTTGTTTGATATTGAACGTTAAAAAATTTAGCAATTTCTTCATTTGCTACATCAAAAGCAAAGTATTCCATATTATCAAAATCATTTTTTGCTTTTTCAAGAACTTTCATTTGGCTTGCACAAGATGTGCAATATTTAATCCAAGAACTTACAACTACAATTTTTCCCTCTGATAAAGCTTTATCGAATAATCCTTTGCTATAAGTGGTTTCTTTCCCAATTGCATTTGTGCTCAATGCTAATACTAAAGAGATAAATACTAAAAGTTTTTTCATTATAATAAAATTAAGGTAAATTTTAATTGATTGTAATACTATAAATTGTCTCTATATATGCCTAACTACATGTCGAACGATCAAATAAGCATAAATAACCTATCAAAAGTATACGACAATGGGTTTGAGGCATTAAAAAAAATAAACCTAAATATCAAAAAGGGTGAAATTTTTGCAATGCTTGGACCAAATGGCGCAGGAAAAACAACGCTTATAAGTATTATCTGTGGAATAGTAAGACCTTCTTCTGGCAAGGTTACAGTAGATGAATTTGATATTATTGATGATTATAGAGAAACAAGATCTAGAATTGGATTAGTTCCTCAAGAGTTAACTTTAGAGCAATTTGAAACTGTATTTAACAACGTTTCATATTCTAGAGGTTTGTACGGAAAAAAACCTGATCCAAAACATATTGAGAAAGTTTTAAAAGATCTAAGTCTATGGGATAAAAAAGATTTAAGACTTAGACAATTGTCTGGCGGAATGAAAAGAAGAGTTTTGATTGCAAAAGCATTATCTCATGAACCGACTATTTTATTTTTAGATGAACCAACTGCTGGTGTTGATGTTGAGTTAAGACAAGATATGTGGAAAGTTGTTGAGAGTTTAAGAAAAACTGGAGTTACAATAATTTTAACCACACATTATATAGGAGAAGCAGAAGCTATTGCGGATAGGGTAGGAGTAATTAATCAAGGAGAAATTATAGTTGTAGATGAAACAAAAGAACTATTAAAGAAAATGGGACATAAAAAACTTACTGTGGACTTACAAGAAGAAGTTAAAGAATTACCAAGCAGTTTAGAAAAATATAATCTTGAAATAGGCAAAGATAAAATGTCAATTGATTATACCTACAATGTTCAAGCTAAACAAACAGGGATTACAAATTTACTTCAAGACTTAAAAGATGCAGGATTTAAATTAAAAGATTTAAAAACAGAACAAAGCACATTAGAAAAAATATTTGTCAGTTTAGTAAAGGAAAATAATGAAATTTAATTATTATGCTTTTAAAGCAATTTATCTTCATGAGATGGATAGATTTAAACGTACATTGATGCAATCGTTGTTATCACCAGTTTTATCTACCTCTTTATATTTTATTGTTTTTGGATCAGTAATTGGAGGCTACGTAGAAAATATCGATGGGATAAGTTATGGATCATATATTGTTCCAGGTTTATTGATGCTTACTCTTTTAACTCAATCAATCAGCAACACATCCTTTGGTATATTTTTTCCTAAATTTAACGGAACAATTTATGAAATCTTAGCAGCCCCTATATCAACGTTGGAAATTGTTCTTGCTTTTGTTGGCGCTGGAGCAACAAAAACTTTAATTGTGGGTGTTGTAATTTTTATAACAGCAACATTTTTTGTAGAAGTAGATGTTAAGTATCCTTTACTAATGATATTTTTATTAGTCTTAGTCGCTTTTACATTTGCTTTATTTGGTTTTTTAATTGGATTGATGAGTTCTAACTTTGAGCAAATGTCAATTATACCAACATTAGTTATTACACCGATGGTATTTTTAGGTGGTAGTTTGTATTCATTAGATATGCTGCCAGAATTTTGGCAGATGGTTACTTATTTTAATCCAGTAGTTTATTTAATAAATGGATTAAGATTTTCATTTTATGGAGTATCAGATTTTAATATTTGGGTTAGCATCATTTCTATGGTTGCTTTTTTATTGGGATGCATCACCATTGTTACTATTTTACTAAAAAAAGGTTACAATATTAAATCTTAGCTGGTAGCTATTTTCTTTTTAGGATCATAAAAAGGTTTTTCTACAATTTTAGCGTTGTATTTTCCTTCGTGAGTTTGAATTGCTAATTCATTACCAATATCTGAGTAATTTATATCAATTATTGCAAGTGCTATATTTTTTTTTAGTCTTGGAGAATAAACAGCTGAAGTAACTTTACCAATATTTTTACTTTCTTTTAGAATTGGCCAAAAAGTAGTATTGGGACCTGAAAGGGGGTTGCAATCAATTATAATTCCAACTTGTTTTCTCTTTATTCCATCCTGCTTAATTTTTTTTAGAGCTTCTTTGCCTATAAAGTCTATATCAGAATCTAAATTTACTAATCGATCTAATCCTAATTCAAATGGATTAGTATGAATATCAGCATCTGCATGATATGAAAGCATACCACCTTCAATTCTTCTTATAGATGAAGTATGACCTGGTTGAATTCCATTTTCTTTTCCTGCTTCCATAATTTTTTCATATAAATCATTTCCTTTTGAACCATCTCTTAAATATATTTCATAACCAAGTTCACTTGACCAACCTGTTCTTGATACAATTAGTGGAATTCCATCAAGATTATATTCTCTTAGCCAATAATATTTTAGATCTCTAATACTCTCACCAAACAATTTAACCATGATTTCTTGTGAGGTTGGTCCTTGCAATTGTAAAGGTGAAACATCTGGTTCAGATATTTTAACATCTAATCCAGAGTTAACAGCAACTCCTTGTGCCCATAACAAAACATCACTATCTGCTAATGATAACCAAAAATGATTTTCAGCTAATCTTAATAATACAGGATCGTTTAATATTCCGCCATCGTTGTTTACGATTAATACATATTTACACTGTCCTATTGATAATTTTGAAAGATTTCTAGGAGTTAATAATTGAATAAACTTGTAGGCATCTGGACCAGTTATTTCCACCTGTCTCTCAACTGCTACATCGCATAAAATTGATTTTTCAATAAGGTTCCAAAAGTTTTGCTCAGGACTTCCAAAATCTCTTGGAATGTACATATGGTTATAAACGGAAAAACCTGTAGCACCCCACTTTACTGTTGAGTCAAAGTATGGAGATTTTCTTATTTGAGTTCCAAAACCAAAGTTTTTATTAGACATCTGTGATCCTTAACAGTCTTAGTATTATTTACAAACAAAAAAATAGCTCAATTAAGGGTTAATAAAAATTGAAAAAGAAAGTATTTTTTTTAAAATTTTCTAAGTTTGATGAGTCTGTCATTCTGGATGTTGAACTTTGACCACTACTAAGATAACAAATCATAAGATATGATAAAATATATATTACCAGCTATCATTATTTTTTTAATAGTCCTTTTTTGGGAAAAAATTTCTAACTTTTTTGAAAAAAAATTTAATGTTAGATTAAATTACATAGTTGTTAGTTCTATTGTTGCTGTAATAGCAGTTATTCTTTTGCTACTAAATTACTAAAATTTATGTCTAATTTTAATGTTTCAAGTTTTGAAATTGAGGAAACAGAGGGTGTTTTTACCTTTAAAAACGAAAATACCACAATAGGCTTTGTTAGGTTTAATGAGAAAGGTGAGGTAGAATATATTTTTGTTAACCCAATTTTTAGAAAAAAAGGTTTAGCAACAAAATTATTACAATTGGTAAGAGAAAAAACTGAAAAAGAAATAATACTTCAAGAGCCAATTAGTCCTTTAGGATCAAAATTATTAAAATCATTAAATAAATGGAAATAAACTTATTATTTTTTTTAACAGTTGTTCCAGCCATAATCTTATATGGAATTGCAAAATCAGGCTTAGGTGGTTCTATGACTTTAATTTCTGTTCCTTTAATGACAATAGTGATGCCGCTAAATCAGGCTTTAGGAATTATTTTACCAATTTTAATATTTTCAGATTTTATTGCCGTTTATAAATATAGAAAAGAATTTGATTTAGGAACTTTGAAATTAATGGTTCCATTTGCAGCTATTGGAATAATTATTGGATCTTTAACTTTTTCATATTTTTCAGAGGACTTGTTAAAATTTATAATTGGAGTAATGGGCTTTTTGTTTGCAGGTCATTATTTTTTTTTTAAAAAGGATAAAGAAAAAAAATCAGAAAAAAATTTTTTAAAAGGTGGAGTATGTTCGGTAGTTGCAGGTTTTACAAGTTTTTGTGTACATGCTGGAGGAACACCAACTAGTTTATACTTGCTCCCACTTAGAATGAAAAAAGAAATATATGTAGGAACAAGAATATTTTTTTTCACTTTTGTGAATTTAATTAAACTTCCTTTGTATATTAATTTATCTATGACAAATTTAGAATCTTTCAAACATTCAGCAATATTATTTCCAGTTGCGTTATTAGGAATATTGATTGGATATCAATTACTTAAAATCATTGAAGAAAAATTGTTTTACAATATTTTATATGCTTTAATTTTTGTTACCAGTACAAAGCTTTTATATGATTATCTGGTATGATCTTATAACACACTAAAAATTTTAAATAAGTGATACATTTAATTACTTGTAAATATGAAAAAAAAATTTAATCCAAGAATAAAAGCTAGGCTAAGAAAAAATAGACAAGTATTAAGTAAAAATATTGATAATTTTTTTGGCTGGGTAAAAGGTGCAAAGCTTGTTGAGCTTAAAGAATGCAATACAGATGAAGATCCTGTAAGACCAGAGTTAGACAATAAGTTTAGAACAGGATATGGGAGAAAAATTTTTGGAGTTGAATACAAAGGAGAAATTCATGCTGTCATGTGTTTTGCTTATACAAATAAAATTCCAAAAAGTGTTGAAGAGTTAGAAAAATTAAGCACTGATGCATTTTTACAAACAGCAATGAGAGATCAGGCTGGTGGTCAAATAGCAATTGCTTACACCGTCTGGTCTAAAAAAAAAGGTGGAGGAAAATTAATAGTAAAAGAAGTATTCAAAAAAATTAAAAAATCTAATCATTTAAATAGATTGGTAACCCTTTCACCTCTAACAGAAATGGCAACACATTTCCATGAGAGAAATGGAGCTAAATTAATTCAAATTAATGAAACTACACAAAATTTTGAATATAAAGTTATGTAACAATGAAAATTATTAAACTTTATTTCATAGTATTTTGTACTTTATTTATTTTATCGTATTCTACAGTTATGGCTTACGAAGAAGCAAATTATGAAGTTGTCTCTAAAAATGAAGTTTATGAGATTAGAAAATATTCCGATCGTTTAGCGGTGGAAACTATGAAGTCTGGAATAGATAGTAATTTTAGAAAATTATTTAATTACATTTCAGGCAGAAACGACACTCAAGAAAAAATTAAAATGACAACTCCAGTTACACAGGTTGAGAAAAATGGAAATATGAGTATGCAATTTTATTTACCCTCTAAATTTAACTCAGAAAATGCACCAAATCCAAGTAGACAAGATGTTAAAATAGTTAATATTGAAGGAGGATACTACGCAGTACTGAGGTATTCTGGACGAGCATCAGATGGAAGTTTTCTTAAACATAAAGAAATTTTAGAAAAAGAGTTACAAAAAAATAATATATCAATTTTAAGCCCACCCATTAGAGCAACCTATGATAGCCCATTTACCCTTCCAATGAATAGAAGAAACGAGGCTATGTTTAAAGTTGAATTAAATTGATGAAATCAAAATTTAAAGCAATGGTGTTATCTTGCATGGATCCAAGATTTCAACATTTAGTTCATAATCATTTAAAGAAAAAAAAATTAACAGGAAAATACAGTGCTTTTACAATTGCAGGTGCAGCTGTTGGTGTAACACATAATAAATTCAAAAAATGGCATAAAACGTTTTATGATAATTTAAGAACTTCTATTCAATTACATAAAATAGGAAAATTAATTGTCATTAATCATAAAGATTGTGGTGCTGCCAAAATTGCTAATGGAAAAAAAGAATTTAGCCCAGCAAATGAAAAAAAAATTCATAAAGAATCGTTCTCAAAAATTAAAAAACAAATAAAAAAAAGATTTCCAAAATTGAAAGTAGAATTAAATCTAATTTCTTTGGAAAGTAAAATTACTAAATTTTAATTATTGATTTCTTATAAGAGGATAAACTTTAGGATTTAGATATTTTAAGTTTGTTAGCAATATTAAAATTAAAGTAACAAAGCCAATTGAAATTCCTAAATAAATTAAAACTTTAAAGTCAAACATCCATACCAACTCAAAAATATTTTCAATGATAAATTTTGAGCCAATTACTGCAAAGAATATTGCAATTAAAATTACAGATTTAAAAATAATAATGAATTCAATAAGGGATGAAAAAACAATTTGTTTTTTTGAAAAACCTAAAATTTTAAAGACTAAATTTTGATATTCTTTTACTTTCCCCTGAACCATAATTGCGCTCGAAATTACGATTAACCCTATAACAATAGTAACCGCTGAGATTAAGGTAACTGCAATAAATACTTTATTCAAAACAGCTGTAACTTTAGATAAATAATCTGCAATTTTTATCATTGATAAACTTGGCATGATCTCAAGCATTTCAGTTTCATCAAATTTATTTGAATTAAATTTTGCGGTTGCTAAATATTCATGAGGTATGTTTTTTGCAAATTGTGGATTAAATAACATTGCGAAGTTAATGCTTAAATCTCGATAATCTACTTCTCTAAAATTAATGACCTCTCCTTCAATTTCTCGTCCATAAACATTTAAAGTAAAAATATCACCTAACTGAATGTTAAAATCTTTAGCAACTTTTGCATCTAGAGATATTTGAAGTTGATCTGGGTTTGATAAATCCCACCATTTACCTTCTAAAATTGGATTATCTTCAGGTATATTTTTCACCCATGAAGATCTTCGTTCACTACCAATTACCCAGTAACTATCATTATCTGGTTTAATATAAGTGTTAGGATCCACACCATTAATTTTTACAATTCCAGAGGATACCATTGGCACAATTTCTATAGATGCATTTGGATCCATATTTAAAATACCTTGTTCAAATTTCTCTCTTTCACCTTTTTGAATACCGACAAAGAAATAATCGGGTGCAATATCAGGAATAGATTTAGCAATTTCTCTTTGAAAATTTGTACCAACTAAAGCTAATGTTAATAACAAAGTAACCCCTAAGCCAAGAGACATAACTGTAATGGGAGTTATACTTTTTGTTTGGGTAATATTTTTGATTGAAACTTTTAAAGAAATTATTGAACTAGATTTAAATCTTTTTAGGAAAAAAATGATTAATTTAGAAAGTAAGAAAAATACAATTAAACACACAAAAAAAGCAACAAAGTAACCCAAGCTATAAGAAGGTTGTTCAGATCCAATCGTGAATAACAAAATTAAGATAGATAATAAAACAAAGCTTAGAACAACTGATCTCTTAGAATAAAAAAATTGAAGGTTTTGGAATACATTTCTAAATAAATTAGACGCTTTAACTTGATCAATAGAACTAATTGTTGGAATAGAAAAAATTACCAGCACCAATAATCCTACTAAAAATATTTTAAAAAAATTAAGTAATGAAAACACTGGATAAACATTCAATCCTAATCCATCAGATAAATATTTATCTGCTATTGGTACAATTAAAAAACTCGATCCATAAGCAACAGCAGTGATGATAAATAAAAGTATAAATAATTGTAGGTAAAATAATGTTTTAATATTACCTGAATAAAAGCCAACTGCTTTTCGCACAGCTATCGACATGTTGTTTTGATTAATAAAAGAAAGCAGAGTATTTGCTATTCCAATACCTGCTATTAACATTGCACTAATAGAAACAAGTGACAAAAATTGTGAAAAATTATTAATAATTCTCTTTATTCCACTTGCAGAATTTTCAGGATATCTAAGTTTTACTTTTTGATCGTCTTTAAATATTTCTT
>CACKZG010000017.1 GCA_902604545.1 uncultured Pelagibacteraceae bacterium | reverse complement strand
CAAGATTCTGGGAATCATTTTTTAGATTGAGTTTTTTATCAGTTACAACAGTTATTTTACAATATGTGATTGGTTTTGCACTGGCACATATGGTTTGGAAAGATATTAAATTTAAAAGATTTTTTAGAGTTCCAATGATGACAACCCCAGTGATCATGACGGTTATTTGGAGAACTTTTTTTCACGAGTCTCTTGGACCAGTAAATGATTTGTTATCAGTTTTTGGGGTAGCTCCCAAGTGGTTGACAGATCCTGTTATTGCAAAATTTACAGTTATTATAGTTGAGGTATGGCAATGGACACCATTTATGTTTTTACTTTTATTAGCAGGGTTATTGTCATTACCTAAAGAACCATTTTTAGCTGCTGCGATTGATGGCGCTAGCCCAGTTAGAAAATTTATTTATGTAACATTTCCATTGATGGCTCCCATCTCAATTGGAGCAATAATTATAAGGTTAATTGAGGCATCAAAGATTATGGATACAGTTTATGTATTGACCTCAGGTGGACCAGGTACCTCTACAGAAACTTCAAGTTTTTATATCTTTATTAAAGGACTGAGAGAATTTCAGATGGGTTATGCAGCCTCGATGTCATTTACTTACTTAATAATTATGATCATAAGTCTAACCATTATAGCAAAAGTATTAACTAAAGTTTTATTAAAAGAATAGATAATGAACAAACTATATATTTTTTTGAAATATTTTTTTATTGTCGTTTGGACAGTATTTGTGGTCGCTCCTTTTCTTTGGGCTCTAACAACATCTTTTAAAGATTTCCAGTCTGTTAATGGGGGAGTAACATATATTCCATGGGTTGACTTTGAGCCAAATTTAGAAGGTTGGAAGGTTTTAGTTAAATCTCCAGCTAAAGGTGGAGTAGATATAATTGAACCATATTTTAACAGTTTGTTTGTAACTTGTACCGCAAGTTTAATTAGTATTATTCTTGGAACATTGTCTGCTTATGCATTATCAAGATACACATTTAAGGCGGGTTTTGTAAAAAATAACGACATTACTTTTTTCTTTATCTCACAAAGAATTATGCCACCGATTGTTTTATCAATTCCATTTTTTTTATTTTTAAGTTCAATAAATTTATTAGATAGTCTGACTGGGCTAATTGTTGTTTATATTGTTTTATTAATGCCAATAGCAGTTTGGATTATGGTCGACTTTTTTAATAAAGTGCCAAGAGAAATTGACGAGACAGCTCTAATTGATGGTTGTAATCCTTATCAAGCATTTTTAAAAGTGGTCTTACCAAATTCAATACCTGGTTTAATTGTAGCAGGAATGTTTTGTATAATTTTTGGATGGATTGATTTTTTCTTTGCTTTTATTTTAACATTTACAGAGGTGCAGTTATTACCTGTTAAAATTGTTGCATTAAATTCGTCTGTAACTCCTTGGTGGAGCTTATCAGCATCAGCTTTAGTTTCAGTAGCACCATTAATTATTGTTGCATTTATAGTTGAACGATATTTATCAAAAGGAAATTTATCAGGAGCTATTAAGTAATGGATTTAGTTGCAAATAATTTATCATACAAACCAGATGATCAATATCATTTAAACGAAGTATCGTTTAATTTTAAAGAAGGAAATTTATATACAATTCTAGGAAGAACATTATCAGGAAAAACAACTCTACTAAAAACAATTGCTGGTCTTTTAACACCAGATAGTGGTGAAATTGAATTTGATGGTAAAAATTTCTTAAAAATTCCTGTCTGGGAAAGAAATGTAGCAATGGTTTATCAGCAATTTATAAACTATCCTCATTTAAATGTTTTTGAAAACATAGCCTTTCCTTTGAAACAAAGAAAAATAGATCAAAGTATTATTAATGAAAAAGTGATGGATGCTTTAAAGTCTGTAGGTTTATTAGGTTATGAAAACAGAAAGATTCAAGAACTTTCTGGAGGTCAGCAACAAAGGGTTTCGCTTGCAAGATCTTTAGTCAAAAACGCTAAAATATTATTGCTAGATGAGCCTCTAGTAAACTTAGACTACAAATTGAGAGAGCAACTTAGAGATGAGTTTAAAAACTTATTTTCTAAAGGGTTAGCAGATGAAACAATATTAATTTATTCAACCACAGATCCAAGAGAAACTATGGAATTAAATGGTGAAGTTATAGTTTTAGATGAAGGCAAGGTCTTACAAGTTGGTCCAGCAAAAGAAATATTTGAAAACCCCAACTCTTTAAAAGTTGCAGAAATTTCTAATGACCCGCCAATGAATATTATCGAAGCTAAAATTTTAGATAATCAGATTAGATTTGAAGGCATAGATGTAGAGGCTCCACAACATTTATCTAAATTAACCGAAGAGGGTTTAAAAATCGGATTAAGATCTTCTGATATTGAGTTAAACGAAAACGGACACGAATTTGAAGTTGAGCTTGCAGAAATTAGTGGCTCAGAAACATTGCTACATTTAAAAAGAGGAGATACAAAAATTATAGTTTCAATAGAAGAAGTTCTTAACTTTAAGATACACGATAAAGTAAAGATTAATTTTAAAATTGATAGAGCTTATGCGTTTCATGCTGATGGAAAATTAGCATCTTCACCTTTTGGGGGTTTGAATGGCTAAAATTGATTTAAGCAACATATCTCATTCATACAATCCAAATGATCCAAATCCAGTTTATGCTTTGAATCCTTTCTCAATGACATGGGAAAATGGAAATAGATATGCAATCTTAGGTCCTTCTGGATGTGGAAAAACTACGATGCTTAATATTGTATCTGGCTTAGTGAGACCTTCGGCTGGAAGAATATTATTTGATAATAAAGATGTTACAGATTTAAAAACAGAAGATAGAAATATTGCTCAAGTTTTTCAATTTCCAGTTATCTATAATACTATGACTGTTTATGAAAATTTAGCATTTCCACTTAAATGTAGAGATTTTTCTAAAAGTAAAACTGACGAAAGAGTTAATTCAGTTGCCGAAACTTTAAATTTAAAATCTTTTTTAAATTCTCCTGCAAGAAAATTAACAGCAGATCAAAAGCAATTAATATCTTTGGGAAGAGGTCTTGTAAGAGAGGACGTAGCCGCTGTTCTAATGGACGAACCTTTAACTGTTATTGATCCAGATTTAAAATTTAGATTAAGAAGAAATCTTAAAGAAATTAATGAGCAGTACAAAACAACGTTAGTTTATGTAACGCACGATCAAAACGAAGCTATGACTTTTGCAGATAATATAATAGTAATGAGTGAAGGAGAGGTTGTTCAAACCGGTTCCCCTAAAGAACTTTTTGAAAGACCTAATACAACATTTGTTGGATACTTTATAGGATCACCAGCTATGAACTTATTTGAAAGTGAAGCTTCCTCAAATGATAGTGTAAAAATTAACAATACTTTAATTAAAACCCATACAAATTTATCTAATTTAAAAACAAAAAAAATTAAATTAGGTATTAGATCCGAATTTATAAAGATAGCACAAAACCAAAATGAAAATTTAGTTGATGTTAATGTTGAAAAAGTTGAAGACCTTGGAAATTATAAATTAATTACAGCAAAACTTGGAGATTTTACTATTAAATCGAAAGTTACTAGAGATACCGAAATACCAAACTCAAAAGTAAAACTTCATATACCTGCAGATAGATGCTGTGTTTATGAGGATAATAAATTAATTTAATAACAACCATAAATTGAAAATATTTTCAATTTTAACGCTAATGGTGACAATCTGTACCTCTTTTTAGAAAGACTCTAATTTAAATCTATGTTTTAATTTTAATAGTTAATTAACTAGAGGAGAATAAATGATTAAGAATAAAAAATCATTGAAGGGTTCAAAAACTCCTTCAAGAAGAAAGTTCTTCAAAGCAGCAGCGGCGACTGGTGCAGCAGCGACAGCAGCTGTAGCTATGCCAAACCTAGCTTTAGGAGCTGGACACATTACTCTAAAGATGCAAGCAGCTTGGCCTTCAGGCGCAAACATCTTTTTTGAAATGGCATCTGATTACGCAAAAATGGTTAGCGATATGTCAGATGGTAAACTTAAAATTGATGTTCAACCAGTTGGAGCTGTTGTTAAAACTTCTGAAATTGGACAAGCAGTAAGTTCAGGTGTAGTTGATATGGGTCACTGGGTGACTGCATATTGGTATGGTAAAAATGCTGCTGCGTCTCTTTTTGGAACTGGACCATCATACGGAATGTCATCTCAAGAAGTTATGGGATGGATGGAGTACGGTGGAGGAAGAGCATTATATGAAGAAGCAGTAAAAAGTGTTGGATTTAATTACACAGGCTTCTTCCATATGCCAATGCCTGCTCAACCATTTGGTTGGTTTAAAAAGAATGTAACAAAAGTATCTGATGTTAAAGGTATGAAGTATAGAACTGTTGGTCTAGCGACTAACGTTTTAACTGCTATGGGAATGGTCGTGAGACAATTGCCAGGTGGTGAAATCCAACCAGCAATGAAAACTGGTTTGATTGATGCTGCAGAGTTTAACAACCCTACATCAGACTCACAGTTTGGAATGCAAGATGTCTCTAAACACTATCACTTAGGAAGTTTCCACCAATCTCAGGAAATGTTTGAAATTCCAGTGAATACAAAGAGACTAAATAGCTTATCGCCTGCTCATCAAGCTATCTTGAAGAATGCTGCTTATGCTGCAAACTCAGATAACTACTTTAAAGCATTAGTTAGATATTCAACTGACTTAGCTAAATTGATGAACGAGCATAAAGTTAATGTTTACCAAACATCAGACGCTATCCTAGCAGAGCAACTAAAAGGTTGGGATAAAGTTATTGGTGAGTTTTCTGGTAAGGATGCTTTCTTTAAGAAAGTAGTAGACTCACAAAAAGCATACGCT
The DNA here is from genome assembly GCA_902604545.1 of uncultured Pelagibacteraceae bacterium. Classification (GTDB taxonomy): domain Bacteria; phylum Pseudomonadota; class Alphaproteobacteria; order Pelagibacterales; family Pelagibacteraceae; genus Pelagibacter. Next base: position 15,783 of record CACKZG010000017.1, on the reverse strand, counting down.
AAGAGAACTATGAAGTATCTGTTGATGAATCAACCGAACTACAAATTAGCTTATGAAAATGAGTTTGGACCAATTGAGAAAGTTAAAATCTAATTAACTTTAGTAAATTCAAAAAAGGGGGTTTAAAAACCCCCTTTTTTTTTAGTTTAATTTAATATACTTTTTGATGATGGAATCTTTCATTAAATTTGCGGATACACTTAGCACTTCAATGGGTAAAGCATTTTCTTGGTGTATTGTGATTTTAATGGGTGGAACAGTCTATGAAGTTGTTATGGCTTATGTTTTTAATAAGCCAACTTTATGGAATTTTGATTTTAGTATGCAAATGTATGGGGCAATACTAATGATGTCGGGTGCATATTGTTTAGCGACTGAAGCCCATGTAAGAGGTGATGTAATTTATCGATTATTTAAACAAAGAACTCAAGCTTGGATAGATTTAGTCCTTTATTTTATCTTCTTTTTTCCAGGCGTCGTTGCTTTAGCTTTTTACGGATATGAATACGCTGCAATTGCTTGGAAAATAAAAGAGACAAGTTGGAGTAGTCCAGCTCAAATACAAATTTACATGGTTAAATCTATGATACCTGCTGCAGGTACATTGTTAGTTATTCAAGGAATTGCAGAAGTTTTTAGATCTATTATTTGTATCAAAACAGGACAATGGCCTATGCGAATGGTAGTTGCCGAGGAAACAGAACAAATGCTGATGAGAACATCACAAGAGGAAGATAAATCAAATGTTATTTAGTCTTTCAAATCCAGAAGTTGCAATTTTAATGATGGGTATATTTCTATTTGCTGTTCTTTTAGGTTTTCCAATTGCATTTACATTAATGGCGATGGGTATTGGGTTTGGTTATTACGCTTACTATGACGCGGCCATGATGGAACACATTTTTGATAATAGAATTTTTCAATTATTTGTTCAAAACACCTATACTGTTATGGATAATAATGTTCTGACAGCTGTACCTTTATTCTTGTTCATGGGTTATTTAGTTGAGAGAGCGGGAATTGTTGCAAAATTATTTTTTGCCATAAGATTAGCCGCACATAGACTTCCAGCATCTATGGCTGTTGCTGCATTAATCACTTGTACACTGTTTTCTACAGCAACAGGAATTATTGGTGCTGTAGTGACGTTGATGGGATTATTAGCTTGGCCAGCAATGGTAAAAGCTGGTTACGATAAAAAATTTGCATCAGGAATAATATGTTCCGGAGGATGTTTGGGTATTCTAATACCACCAAGCATTATGTTGATTGTTTACTCAGTTATTGCTCAATTATCACCTCTAAGACTTTTTGCAGCCGCTATCTTTCCAGGTTTACTTTTGGCAGGATTGTACATTGGCTATGCGGTTATAAGAGCGTGGCTGAATCCATCCATAGCACCTAGACCGCCACAAGAAGATATTCCACCTCGTGCAGAAATTTTAAAAGAGGTATTAGTTTCTTTTGTACCTTTATTTGGATTAATTATGTTAGTGCTTGGAACAATTTTAGCCGGAATAGCAACACCAGCAGAGGCCGCAGCAGCAGGAGCCTTTGGAGCATTGATTTTATCTTGGTTCTACAAAACCCTTAAATGGCAAAACTTTAAAGAGTCTGTTTTTTTAACTGCCAAAACAACAGCTATGATTATGTGGTTATTTATTGGATCTTGGACTTTTTCTTCAGTATTTTCTTACCTAGGTGGACATGAAGTTTTTGAACATTTTTTTACTTCTATAAATATTTCAACTTGGCAATTTCTAGTAATTACACAAATTATAATTTTCCTTTTAGGATGGCCATTAGAGTGGACTGAAATTTTAATTATTTTTGTTCCAATTTTTTTACCACTATTAGAAATTTTCGGCGTTAACCCATATTTTTTTGCAATGTTAATAGCTTTAAATTTGCAAACCTCTTTTTTAACGCCGCCAATGGCAATGTCGGCTTATTATTTAAAAGGAGTTCAAAAAACTAACGTTGAATTAATGGATATTTTTAGAGGAATTATGCCTTTCTTAGCAATCGTTATTTTTGCAATGTTTTTAATGTACATGTTTCCAGCAATAGCCTTATGGTTGCCAGAAACATTATTTGCAAATTAAATGATAGATATTTTTTCCTTAAAAGTTGAAGAAATCGCTTCAAAAATAAAAGATGCTCAACTTACTTCAGTCGAAGTCTGTGAGAAGTATATTGAAAGAATAAATAAATTTGAAAAAGATGTTAAGGCTTGGGCACATTTTGATAAAAAACTTTTACTAGAAAAAGCTGCTGAGGCTGATGAATACAGAAGATCAGGAAAACCCACAGGACCTTTGCATGGCATTCCTGTAGCTGTAAAAGATATTGTTGGAACAGTTGATATGCCAACAGAATGTGGAACAGTTATTAGAAAAGGAAAATCTTACTCACAAAATGCAGAAATTATTGATTTGCTTTTAGCAGCTGGTGCAATTGTAATGGGCAAAACTGCTACAGCTGAATTAGCTTATCTTGGTCCAACTAAAACAACCAATCCACATGATCACTCTAGAACTCCAGGTGGTTCATCGAGTGGGTCTGCTGCTACAGTTGCATCGTATATGGCACCTTTATCAATAGGATCGCAAACAGGTGGTTCAGTTATAAGACCTGCATCTTACTGTGGAGTTGTAGGTTACAAACCAACCTACGGATTAATTTCAAGAAATGGAGTGCTTAAAACTTCAGAAAAATTAGATCACATAGGTGTATTTGGAAGAACTGTTGAGGATGTAGCACTCCTTGCAAAAGTATTAATTAAAAAAGATAAATTTGATAATGCAACCGTTTATTATTCAGCCGACAGTATGCTTGAAGAAACAAAAAAAGGACCACTGTTTGAGCCAAAATTTATTTTTTATAAAACAGATCACTGGAAAAATGTTGAAAAAAAATCTAGAGAAGCTTTTGAATATTTTATTAAATCTTTTAAAAATAACATCGAAGTTTTCGATACACCATCTTATTTTAAAGATATTCATAAATACCATCAGATAATTCACGAAACAGATTTGGCAAACAATTTTGGATTATATTACAAAAAGTATAAAAAAAAATTATCTAAACCTATGCAGGATGCAATTATTAAAGGAAATAAACATTCAGCAAAAGAATATGCTGAAGCTATAGATTTTATGAAAAGAAGTTATGAATCTTATGAAGAAGTTTTTGAGGATTATCATGGGATATTGTCACCTTCTAGTCCCGGTGTTGCCCCTAAAGGCTTAAAGAGCACTGGCTCTGCAGAGTTTAATAAAGTGTGGTCTTATTTAGGAACTCCATGTATTTCTCTTCCGTTATTACAGGGAGAGAGTAAAATGCCACTGGGTGTTCAATTGATCGGTGCAAAATTTGATGATCATAGATTTTTAGGTGTTGCTAATTGGTTAGAAAAGGAATGTAATAATTAAATGCAAAAATTTACTGTATTTTTAGGAACTTTGCTTGCAACAGCTTTTTTAGTTGGCTTAGCTACGACATTAACAAGATCAACAATGATAGGTTTTCTTGATGTACTTCCAGTTTATATATTGATGGCAATCGCAATCTTCATGATGCTTTATGAAGCATTTTTTGATAAAAAATAATTTTATATAATCTAAAATTTACTACCTCAGATTGTAATACAATAGTTTACAGTTATTTTAATCTAGACTTAAACGCACATTTATAATTTACTCTTTATTGTTAATTAACAAAGAAGAGGAGAGAGTAATGATTAAAGAAAAAAAATCATTGAAGGTTTCTAAATCACCTTCAAGACGTAAGTTCTTTAAAACTGCAGCTGTAACTGGTGTTGCTGCTGTTGCTTTATCTGCTCCAGCAGTTGCCAAAGAAAGAGTCGAAGCTTCTATGGTAGCTACTTGGCCTAGAGATTTTCCAGGCCTAGGAACTGGTGCACAAAGACTTGCTCAAAGATTAAGCGATATGAGTGACGGAAGAATTCAAGTTACTTATTATGCTGCTAACGAAAGGGTAAAAGCATTTGACTCATTTGACGAAGTTGCATCAGGTAACTCTCAAATGTATCACGGTGCTGATTACTACTGGGTTAAAAAACACCCTGCATTTGGATATTTTACTGCCGTTCCATTTGGTTTCACATATGCTGAAATGAATGCGTGGTTAAAATTTGCTGGTGGACAAGAGTTGTGGGATGAATTGACTGATGATTTTGGAACACAAAGTTTTGCTGCTGGTAACACTGGAGTGCAAATGGGCGGTTGGTTTAACAAAAAAATTAGATCAGCTAATGACTTTAAAGGTTTAAAAATGCGTATGCCTGGTTTAGGTGGACAAGTTCTTGGAAAACTTGGTGGTTCTCCAATTTCACTTCCTGGTGGACAAATTTATGAAAACCTTGTGTCTGGTGCAATTGATGCAACTGAATGGGTAGGACCTTGGAACGATGAAGCTATGAAGTTCCAGGAAGCCGCCAAGTATTATTACTATCCAGGAATGCATGAACCAGGATCTACACTAGCTTGTGGAGTTAACAAATCTTGGTTTACTAGTTTGTCAAAATCAGATCAGTTAATTATTAAAACTGCATGTGATTGGGCTGACACAACTACAATGGCTGAATACAATGCTAAAAACGGAGCTGCACTAGCACGATTAGTAAACGAAAGTGGAGTTAAACTAGAGAAGTTTAACGATAAAGTTTACGATGCTTTCGCTAAAGGTGCTGCAGAAGTTTTTGATGAAGTTCAACAACATAGTGCTCTTGCTAAGAAAGTACATGCTGCCTTTGTTAAAGGTCGTAAAGAAATTGGTGCTTGGACTAACTTGTCTGACGGGCCATATGTTGCTCAAAGAAATAGAGCATTAGGAGTATAACTTAATTCTAATTATTACTAGAGGGCCCTTAAATGGGCCCTCTTTTTATATATCATTAAAAGATTTTTAATATGATGGTGAAAAATAACTTGTCTATTTTAATAAGAATATTTAGTTATTCTATTTTAGCCTTAACATTAGTTTTTCTAATCAATAATGTTTTAACTGTTTGGTTTGATTGGCCCGGAGTTAAAAAACTTTTTGCTCATTATGAATTATTTGGATTTAAAAAATTAAATAAGCCTTTAGAGGGTCTAACAATAAATTTGTCATATATTCAATTACTATTTTATTTTGTATCCTTCATAGGAGTTATATTTTTTGTTTTGAAATCTATAAAACAAACATTACTGACAGACTCTGAGATCTTAACAAAAATTACAGCTTACGTTGTGAGATCTTCTTTTTGGGCTGTATTAATTGTTGGAGTAGCAGATTTTTTAATCTCATTTATGGTTGTGGAAAAACTAGTTGAGCCAATTTTTGGTGAACAACTTAAAATTAATTTAGTAATACCTGCTTTTAGAATTACATATATACACTTTCCTTTGATATTAGCTTCTTTTGTAATTGGTTATTTTACAAGATCTGTAGGCTTTATTTGGTTAGCAGTTTTAGTAGTTGGAAGTGAATTTTTAATTGTCTTATCAAGATTTATTTTTCAATATGAACAAGCATTCCAAGGAGACCTAGTTCGTTTTTGGTATGCAGCCCTTTATTTATTTGCAAGCGCTTATGCGTTAATTCACGAGGGCCATGTTAGAGTTGATGTTCTTTATACCGGTTTTAGCGAACGTAAAAAAGCATGGACTAATGCAATTGGGTCATTAATTCTAGGAATTCCTTTATGTTTGATTGTAATATTTTTAGGCATGGGGGGCAAAGCTAGCATCATTAATGGCCCTGTAATTTCTTTTGAAATTACGCAACAAGGTTCAAACGGATTATATTTACTTTATCTAATGGCAGTTTATCTGGCTGTGTTTGCAGTAAGTATGTTAACTCAATTCACAAGTTTCTTTATGAGTAGCAGTTATAAACTTTTAAAAAATTAAATAATGGAACATTTATTTTTAGCTTTACTTGTAATTATAATGATTGGAGCATTAGCTTCTGGTTTTCCAGTAGCTTTCGCATTACCTGGATCGGCAATCATTTCAATCGGGCTTGCAGCTTTTTTTGGTTATTTGTTTGCAGGAGATAGCAGCGCTTATTTTGCTGTTGATGGCCCTAAAGAATGGTTAACCGCTGGTATTACTAACTTTAGGAGTAACTACTGGGATGTAGAAACCGATACATTAATTGCCATCCCTTTATTTATTTTTATGGGGATTATGTTGCAAAAATCAAAAATAGCAGAAGATCTATTAGTTACAATGGGACAGTTATTTGGACCGATCCCTGGGGGACTTGGAATATCAGTAATTTTTGTCGGAGCATTACTTGCTGCTACGACAGGCATTGTTGGCGCTACTGTAATAGCAATGGGATTAATATCACTACCCACAATGCTTAATAATAAATATGATAAAAGCCTTGCAAGCGGAATTGTTTGTTCCTCTGGAACTCTTGGGCAAATAATACCTCCTTCAATTGTATTAATTATTATAGCTGATCAATTAGCTAGCGCAGCAGACGTTGCAAATACTATGCGTCAGACTGATTACAAAATTTTAACTGGTGAATTTAATATGCCTGGAGAATTTAGAGTGGGCTCAACTTCGGCAGGAGATATGTTTTTGGGGGCACTACTACCAGGATTAGTTTTAGTTGGTTTGTATATGATTTATGTATTTGTGTACGCAAGATTAAATCCTAAGGCAGCTCCTCCTGTTCCATTTAGAGGAAATTTTGATTCAAAATTTTGGATTAGAGTTTTGATGGTAATTATTCCACCTCTTGCATTAATTTTTGCCGTTCTAGGATCTATACTTTTGGGTATTGCAACTGTGAATCAGGCTGGATCTATTGGAGCAATAGGTGCAACTATGATGGCAGGTTATCGTTTACACAAAGGAAAAAAAGATGCTTATTATCCAATTATAATTGCAATTTTATCTATCATTCCAATTTATATTTTATCTAAGAATTATAATTTAAACATTAAGGCTTTAGAAACTAGAGATCTTACAGCAATTTTTATTACGGGATTTTTTACAATTACTTTTTTAATAGGAATTATTTGGAGTTTTTGGAGAGCATATAAAGTTGAAAATGTTTTAAGAGAAGTTGTTACAGAAACATGCGTAACTACTTCAATGGTATTTATAATTTTATTGGGTGCAGCAATGTTAACCTCTGGATTTAGAGCATTTGGAGGTGAAGAGTTAGTAAGAGATTTTCTTCAAGATTTACCAGGAGGATTTTGGACTCAGTTCATTGTTGTAATGGCAGTGATTTTTTTATTAGGTTTCTTTCTTGATTTTATTGAAATAGCTGTGGTTGTTGTTCCTATCATTGCTCCTATATTATTAGCTGAACCAGGAGCGAATATAAGTGCAATTTGGCTTGGTGTGATGATTGGGGTAAATTTGCAAACTTCATTTTTAACCCCACCGTTTGGTTTTGCTCTATTTTATTTGAAGGGTGTAGCTTCAAAACTTGTTACTACTTTAAATATTTGGAAAGGAGTTGTTCCATTTATAATTTTACAATTAATAGGTCTTGGAATTGTCGGTTTTTATCCATCATTAGTAAATTATTTACCAGCAAGAACATATTTAACATCGAACGTTGCTCCACCACCGATGAATCCAAAGCTACAATATTGCTTACAAGAGTACAAATTTGCGATTTACAATACTGAAGAACAAAGAATTACTAATGCAATACAAGACATGCAGAAATTAACACCCGCAAATCTTCCAATGGATAAATTAGATATTTTTGAAGAGCATTTTGATAATGCACTTGGGACTTTTGCTATTGTTAAAAAACTTCAAAAAACGGAAGAAGAATATGAATTATTTGCAAAAGATTATAGGGACTTGCATTTCAATGTAAGAAAAATTGAGAAAAAAATTAGAAAAATAGACCAGAAAATTAAAAAAACAAAAGCTGAAATTAGAAATTTAGATGATGATAACCTATCAGATAAAAATAAATTAGAACTAAAGATCGAGAATTTCGAGCTAGAAATTAAAGAACTTCAAAATAAAGTTCCTGAAAGTTGGAAAGCTAAAAATGGAGAGTTTGAAATATTGCACAAAGCAAAAAACACAAGAACTAAAAGATATAGAAAAAACGTTGATGAAGCTTATGAAACTCTGGATCAAATAGTAATGTTTATAAATGATAATGAAAAATTAAAAGAACTTTCATCAGAAATAAAAGAATTAAAATATAATATTGATAATAAAAATTACGAAAACGCAATATCAATAATTGATAATCTTTTTGAAAAACTAGGAGAAATTTCTGGAACCGAAGAATTTGCAAATAAATTAGATGACCTAATATCTGTTATAGACAATGATGAGGTAGATGAGCAAAAATTAATTGAAGTAAGTTCAGAAACTTTCGATCTTTTCAATTTAGAAGTTTCATGGAGAGATGATGCTAATAAGAATTTGATGCCTGAATTAATTAAATATAATGATGTTATCAAACATAATATTGGTCTAAGACTTCAAAACAGATTAACTAAAGAACAAGCTAAATTTGTTGCAAGGTGTAACTCAGTTCATAGAGATATATCTTTAAACTTTTAATTAATGGAAAATTATATTTTACCAAAAAAACAGGCTATTGTTGTTTTTTTTGTATTTGCATTTGGTTATTTTTTATCATGTTTGTTGCGTGCAATTACTGCAACACTTTCCCCGATATTAACCTCAGAATTTAATTTGTTAGCAGCTGATTTAGGATTGTTAGCTGGGGGTTATTTTTTAGGTTTTGCTTGTATGCAAATACCCCTTGGATATTTGTTAGATAAATATGGACCAAAAAAAATTGTCTCTTCTTTTTTATTAATTGCATTAGTTGGAACAGGATCATTTGCTTTAGCTGAAAGTTTTTCTGGATTATTAGTTTCGCGAATTCTAATCGGTGTAGGTGTTAGTGCTTGTTTAATGGCTCCATTAACTGGTTACAGAATATGGTATGCGGAAAATCAACAACAAAGAGCAAACTCATGGATGTTAATGATTGCATCATTAGGTTTTTTGTCATCCACATTGCCTGTACAACTTTTATTACCTAGTTTCGGATGGAGATGGATATTTGGTGGTATCGCCATCTTAATTTTAATTAGTATTTTTTTAATCTTAGTTTTCATTCCAAAATGGAATTTAACTAAAAATAAAGAGTTAGAGGAGCCAAGTAATACTGGAACTTTATCAGAAGTTTGGAAAAATAGATTTTTTATAAGTGTAATTCCAATGGGTTTATTTAATTATGGGGGCTTAATGGCTATTCAAACTTTATGGGCAGGCCCATGGATGACTAGAGTCGCTGGTTATACACCACTTCAAAGCGCTACAGGATTGTTTTGGATCAATGTAACTATGTTGGTATCTTTTTTCTTATGGGGTTATTTTTTACCAAAAATTTCAGGTATAGGTTTTACTGCAAAAAGAATACTTAAATTAGGTTTACCAATTAGTTTTTCTGTAATGTTTGTGATTATATTGGTAGGCCCAAAAGCGGGTGCATTCTATATAACTTTATTTATTTTAAGTTCAATTTTTTTATCAGTTACACAGCCAGCTGTGGGTCTTTCTTTTTCAGGTTATTCTGCTGGTAAAGCACTAACCTCATTCAATTTATTAATATTTGCAGGAACATTCATAATGCAATGGCTAATGGGCTTAGTTATAGATATTGTTAAAGGCATGGGTCACTCAGAAATATTTGCGTTTAAATCAGCTTTTTCAGTTTTCTTAATCTTAAGTATTATTTCTTATATATTTTTTTTAATATTAAATAGAAAAAAATATGAAAATAAAACGTAGGAATTTTTTTTTGGAATTATTTATTGGTATTGTTGCTATTTACTTAATTGTTTTAATCTTCTTATTCTTTTTTCAAAGAAATTTAATGTATCATCCTGATGAGAATAATTATTCTGGAGATAATTTAGAAGTTAACATTGAAAAAGTTACTATCAAAACAACAGATAATATTAATCTTTTAGGCTGGTTTCATAATAAAAATTTAAAAAGTTATAAAACAATAGTTTATTTTCATGGAAATGCAGGGACACTTGAAAACAGAATCCATAAGTTAAATCATTTTAAAGACATGGATGTTAATTTTTTAATTATTGCATGGAGAGGGTTTAGCGGCAATAAAGGAAAACCAAGTGAGGAGGGTCTTTATACAGATGGTGCTAGTGCAATAAACTGGCTTAAAGAAAAAGGTCTAAAAGAAGAAGATATAATTATTTATGGAGAGTCTTTAGGAACTGGCATTGCTACAGAAATTACCCAGAATAAAAATTTTGCAGGATTAATCTTAGAAACGCCCTTTACATCAATGATAGAGGCTGCGAAAAATTTTTATCCATATATTCCAGTAGGTTTAATTTTGAAAGATAAGTATGAAAATAATGAAAAAATTAAAAATATTAATATTCCAGTATTAGTAATGCATGGTGAGGCTGACCAAATAGTACCATTCTGGATGGGTAAAAAAATTTTTAATTTAGCAAGTGAACCTAAATATTCATATTTTACAAAATATGACGATCATATGATGGAATATGATGATAAACTTGTATTAGCTCTTAAATCGTTTGTTGATAGTTTAAATTAAGCCACAATCTAAACAAAGATAATTCAAATTTTTTTTTTAAGTTAATTTATGAAAAATTTTTTCTTATTTTTTATTGTTCTTTTTTCTTTAAATAATTTATCAAATGCCAAAGAAAATTTAGCATCTGTAGACAGTCTTTTTCATATTGATCAAATGAATTCGCACGATGAAAATTTTGCATTATATTTTAAAACCCGTGAAAAAGCTGTCTTGGCTCGAGGAGAAAATTCAAATTATATTAATGATTTTCCAAAAGATCTTTATATTTATAACTACAAAACGAAAGAGTCTTTGCCATTAATTTCTTATGAATGGTTTCCCAAAACAGCAAAATATTTTTTGCAAGAGTATGATTTCCCAGTTTTTCCAGATGATTTTGCATATTATCTTTTAAAAGATAACAAAACTCTGGTGATGATTAGTGCTGTAAAAAGTCTAAAAGCTAATTTTAAATTTGATATTGTTGAAAAAAAGTTAGAGCTTTATCCTATAAATGGAAAATTTGATTTTATTATTTCTTCGATAGCTAAAAATTGTGGACATTATGAATTTAAAGAACACTATAAATGTAGTTTTTATAAACCTTTAATTTCCAGTACTTTAATTAATTAATTTGAGTAAATGCCTCTGCGAATTTTTCGGCCTCAAAAATTTGTAAATCATCTTCTTTTTCACCTAATCCAAGTGCAATAATTGGTAGTTTATATTTTTTAGCAACAGCTAAAAGAATACCTCCTTTTGCTGTGCCATCTAATTTTGTCATAATAAGACCAGTTATTGGAATAATTTTATTAAATTCTTCAACTTGATTAATTACATTTTGGCCAGAAGTTGCATCCAAAACTAAGATAACATCATGTGGAGCATTAGGATCAATTTTTTTAGTAACGTTTGCAATTTTTTTATATTCTTCCATCAAATTTTTTTTATTTTGTAGTCTTCCAGCTGTATCAATTAAAACTTGGTTAAAATTATTGTTTAATGCTTCTTCAATAGCCTTGTAAGCGACTGATGCAGGATCAGAGCCTTGAGATGATTTTGTAATTTGAACATCAACTTTGTTTGCCCAATTTTCTAGTTGTTCTATAGCTGCTGCTCTAAAAGTATCTGATGCAGCTAGCATTACTTTGTTTCCATTACCCTTTAATATTTTGCTTATTTTTCCAATGGTAGTTGTCTTTCCAACACCATTAACACCTGAAATTAATGTTGCATTTAATTTTTCTTTTTTTTTGAAGAATTCAATATTTTCTAAAGGTTTCATTATTGAAATAATATAATTTTTTAAAATATTATTTATTTCGTCGGTTAAATCTTTATTAGGATCAATTTTTGTTTGAGAAATTATTTCTCTTATTTCTGAAGCAGAAACAATACCAACATCGGATTGAATTAAGTAATCTTCAATTTTGTCTAATGTTTTATCATCAATTTCTTTTTTTACAACTATATCTCTTAAACCCGTTGTAAAAGCTGAGGCACTTTTTTTAAAACCTGATTTAAATTTTTCAAAAATTCCCATTAAATTTTAAAATTTATCTCCTCAATATCTGAAACTGGTCCTTTCATATGAATACTATTGTTTTCATCAATTGAAATTGTTAATCTACCTGTAGAAAATTCAATATCCACTTTATCATTTACCAGTCCGTTTTGTTTTGCAGCAAAAGCTGTTGCGCAAGCTGCAGTTCCACAAGCTTTGGTAAGTCCAGCTCCTCTTTCCCACACTCTAACTTTTATCAATTCTTTGCTAACAACAGTTGCTAAAGTAACATTACATTTTTCTGGAAATAGAGAATGGTTTTCAATTTTTGGTCCAATTTTTTCAATTTCAAAATTTTCGTTATTATCAACAAAAAAAACTACATGTGGGTTTCCAACATTTACAGCAGTTCCACCAGAAAATTCTTTATTATTTTTGTCATTAATTTTAATTCCTAAATTATTCGTATTTAATTCTTTAGACAATGGAATCTCATCCCATTTTGTTTTTGCAACACCTATTTCTGTAGAAACCATTTTTTCTCCAACAATATTAGATTTTAATTTGCCAGATAAAGTTGTTAGGACAATTTCTTTTTTGTTATTTTCCTTGCCTAATAAATCAGCAATACATCGTGTACCATTTCCACACGCACCAGATATTCCCCCGTCTGAATTATAAAATTCTAGCGAAGCATCTGAAATATCATTTTTTTTAATCAATATTAGTTGGTCACAACCAATAAATTTTCTGTCACAAATCTTTATTATTTGCTCTTTCGTCAAATTTGTAATTGTTTGCCTATTATCTATGATGACAAAATCATTACCTAAACCGTCCATTTTAAAAGCTTTAATATCCATATATAGATATTTAACTTATTTATTGACTTTTTGAACCTCTATTATAGGTTGTTGCCGTTTCCGCAAAAACATTAACTTTGCGGTGTCTTTGGAAACAAAGAGATCGACACTAGTCAGCGAGGGTTCGCCCACTAGTGCGTTACTGCTATGCGTAATAAATATGTTTGAAAATTTAACAAATAAATTTGAAGAAATTTTTTCTTCTCTGAAAAAGGCACCTTCGCTTGATGAAGCTCAAGTAGATGAAGGTTTAAGAGGCATTAGGCAAGCCTTACTTGAAGCAGATGTCTCTTTGGATGTTGCAAAAAATTTTATTGAAAAAGTTAAGCCAAAAGCATTAGGCCAAGAGATAATAAGGTCTACCTCTCCTGGGGATATGGTTGTTAAAATTGTTTATGATGAGCTTGTAGACTTATTAGGTGCAACAAATAATGAGATAAACTTAAACGCAGTACCGCCTGTGCCAATGATGTTAGTTGGGTTACAAGGTTCTGGAAAAACAACAACAACAGCAAAATTAGCAAAATTTTTAGAAAATAATAAAAAGAAAAAAGTAATGATGGTCAGTCTAGATATTTACAGACCAGCTGCACAAGAACAACTTAGATCTTTAGGAGAACAAAATAATATTTTAACTTTACCAATTATAGAAGGTCAGCAACCTGCTGATATTTGTAGAAGAGCAATAAGTGCCGCTAATTTAAATGGAGCTGAAATAATTTTATTTGATACTGCTGGTAGAACTCAAATCGATTTACAAATGATGAGTGAGATTAAGCAAATTGAAGCTGTAATTAATCCAACAGAAACTTTCTTAGTTGCAGACTCTTTAACAGGTCAAGTTGCAGCCTCAGTGGCAAAAGAATTTAAAAATACAGTTAATTTATCTGGAATTATTTTAACTAGGGCTGATGGTGATGCAAGAGGTGGAGCTGCAGTGAGTATGAAATATGTTTCAAACGTTCCAATTAAATTTTTAGGGATAGGAGAAAAAATAGATAATCTTGAAGTATTCCATCCAGATAGAATTGCAAACAGAATACTTGGTATGGGGGATATTGTATCCCTTGTAGAAAAGGCTGCTCAAGATTTAGGAGAAGAAAATCTTAAAAAAGCAGAGGAAAATTTAAAAAAAGGTCAATTCTCTATGGAAGATTATTTATCTCAATTAAGACAAATGAAAAAAATGGGTGGCATTGAGGGAATTATGTCTTTTATGCCAGGAGTTTCTAAAATTAAATCTCAAATGGATTCAGCGGGAATTGATGAAAGTATAATTACTAAAAATGAAGCTATTATTTTATCAATGACAAAAAAAGAAAGAGAGAACCCAAAAATAATTGATGGTTCTAGAAAAAAAAGAATTGCTAATGGCTCTGGCACAGATCCGGCCAATATCAATAAATTGCTTAAGCAATTCAAAATGATGTCTGAAATGATGAAAAAGATGTCAAAAGGAAATCTGAAAGGTATGTCTGATAAAGGTATACCGCCAGAGCTATTTAACCAATTAAAGTAAAAAAGGAGAAGAAATGTTAAAATTAAGATTATCAAGAGGTGGAACAAAAAAACGTCCTGTTTATAAGGTTGTTGTTGCCGACAGTCGTTTTGCAAGAGATGGAAGATTTATAGAAAAGGTTGGTTTCTTTAATCCTCTATTACCAAAAGAGAAAAAAGAAAGAGTGAGCCTAGAAGCTGAGAGAATTAAATATTGGCTTGGTCAAGGAGCTCAACCAACAACCAGAGTAGCAAGAATTTTAGGTGAGAAAGAACTAATGCCTATGCCTGCAAATGGAAATAATCCAAATAAAGCAGTGCCAAAAAAAGAGAGAAATAAAAAAGAAGAGGATAATAAAGAAGCTCCAAAAGCAGAAGCAGCTCCAGCAGAAGCAGCTCCTAAGGAAGAAGCTCCAAAAGAAGAAGCTCCAAAAGCAGAAGCAGCTCCTAAGGAAGAAGCTCCAAAAGCAGAAGCAGCTCCAGCAGAGGAAAAAAAATAATTTAAAGATTATTTATGTGGCAAGCTCAAGTATTTACACTTTATCCAGAGGTTTTTCCTGGTCCTTTATCTAAAGGACTTTATGGAAAAGCTTTATCAAATAATTTATGGAAACTTAAAGTTGTAAACATAAGAGATGCAGCTGATGACAAACATAAAACAGTAGATGACACACCTTATGGTGGTGGTTCAGGGATGTTGTTAAAAGCAGATGTTCTTGCAAAGTCTTTAGATGAAAACAAAAATGAGAGTGAGAGAATTTTATACTTATCACCAAAAGGAAAAAAATTTGATCAAAATTTAGCAAAAGAGCTAGCTAATGAAAAATCTCTGTCTTTAATTTGTGGTCATTTTGAAGGTGTGGATGAAAGAATACTTTCAACAAGAAATATTGAGGAAATTAGTATTGGAGATTATGTTTTGTCAGGCGGGGAGTCAGCGGCATATGTAGTTATAGATAGTATTTTAAGATTGCTGCCAGGTGTATTAGGAAATGAAAACTCTAAATTAGATGAAACCTTTGAAAATGATCTTCTAGAGTACCCTCAGTATACAAAACCTCAAATTTGGGAGGAAAAAGCTGTACCAGATGTGCTATTATCAGGTGATCATAATAAAATTAAACACTGGCGTTTATCTCAATCTGAGGCTATAACACGCGTCCGAAGACCAGATTTATGGGAAAAATATAAGAAAAATTAATTTGATAAATATTAACATGAAAACAATTGAAGAAATAAACCAGCATAACGTTAACAAAATTCTTTCAGAGAAAAAAATTCCAGAATTTTATCCTGGAGATGTTGTTAAAGTTGGTGTGAGAA
>CACKZG010000016.1 GCA_902604545.1 uncultured Pelagibacteraceae bacterium | reverse complement strand
AAAATTCAGATGAAATTTCATCAAAAGGAAATAAATTAAAATTTAATTCAAATAATGCGGGTGGAATTCTTGGTGGAATTTCTACAGGGCAAGAAATTATTGCATCTTTTGCTGTCAAACCAACATCGTCAATTTTAACTAGTAGAAAAACTATAAATAAATTTGGGAAAAATACTTCAATATCTGTTACAGGTAGACATGATCCTTGTGTAGGAATTAGAGCTGTACCAATTGGTGAAGCTATGATTAACTGTGTTTTACTTGACCACTACTTAATGAATAAAGCCCAGTGTAGTTAACTAAAATTAATTTTTCACAACTCTTATTGTCTCCTTTTGAAACAAAATATCAGAAATTTTGTTAGAAATTTGAGAACTATTTAATCCAGCTTTATCGTACATTTTTTTTGGATCATCTTGTTCAATAAATTCATCTGGTAAAGTCATTGATCTAAATTTTAAACCTTTATCAAATACACCTTTTTCAGCTAATAAATTTTTAACATGAGAACCAAAGCCACCTATTGATCCTTCTTCAACTGTAATCATAAGCTCATGTTGCTTAGCAGATTTTAGTATAAGTTCTTCGTCTAAAGGCTTAGCAAATCTAGCATCTATAACTGTTGTTGAAACTCCTTTTGCTTTTAATTCCTCTGCAGCTAACTTACATTCCTCGAGTCGAGTACCAAGATTCAAAATACAAACCTGTGTTCCATTTTGAATAATTCTCCCTTTGCCAATTTCAATTTTTTCATCTATTGATGGAAGATCAACGCCAACTCCTGTACCTCTTGGATATCTAATTGCAGAAGGTCTGTCATTTATATCTACTGAAGTATTAATCATTTTAACTAGTTCAGCTTCATCACTTGCTGCCATTACTACAAAGTTAGGTAAAGTTGATAAGTAAGTTATATCAAATGAACCAGCATGTGTTGATCCATCAGCACCAACTAATCCTGCTCTATCTATCGCAAATCTAACTGGTAAACTTTGTATCCCTCGGTTGCTAGACCGGCTGCAAAAGTTACTGCATGTTGTTCTGCTATTCCTACATCAAACATTCTATTTGGAAACTCCTTTCCAAAAATATCCATACCAGTCCCTCCTGGCATCGCTGCTGTTATTCCTACTATTTTGCTATCTTTTTTGGCATGTTTAACTAACGTGTTTGCAAATACTTTTGTATAAGCTGGAAGGTTTGATTTGCTCTTTACTTGTTCACCAGTCTCAACATTAAATTTTGACACTCCATGATAATGATCATTTGCTTTTTCTGCATAAGAATAACCTTTTCCTTTTTGAGTTTTGATATGAATCATTATAGGACCCTCGTGTCTTGATTCTTTTGCGTTTTTTAAAATTGGAACTAGGCTTGATAAATCATGACCATTTATAGGACCTGCATAATAAAAACCAAGTGAACTAAACAATGTACCTCCAGTGACTGCTGAACGGAAAAAATCCTCTGCTTTTCCTGCTTTAGCACTAAATCTTTTTGAAAATGCAGATGTAATTAACTTTAAGGTTTCTCTAAGACTAAAATATATTTTACCAGTAAATAATTTTGCCAAGTAAGTTCTCATTGCTCCAACTGGTTTTGCAATTGACATATCGTTATCATTTAAAATAACAATTATTTTTGTTTTAGATGCCCCTGCATTATTCATGGCTTCATAAGCCATACCTGCACTAATTGCTCCATCACCTATTACAGCAATTACATTGGAAGATTTATTTTCTAATTTATTTGCCTCTGCAATTCCTAATGCAGATGAAATAGATGTTGAACTATGGGCTGCTCCAAACGGGTCATACTCACTTTCAGATCTTTTTGTAAACCCTGATAAACCATCGCCCTGTCGTAAAGTTCTAATTTTATCTTTTCTTCCAGTTAAAATTTTATGTGGGTAAGATTGATGGCCAACATCCCATATTAATTTATCATTTGGTGTATCAAAAACATAATGAAGTGCAACTGTCAATTCAACCACTCCCAAACCAGCACCAAGGTGACCTCCTGTTTCTGAAACAGCATTTATCATTTCCTCCCTCACCTCATCTGCAACTTTTTGTAAATTATCTTCAGAAACTTTTTTTAAATCAGATGGAAAGTTGATATTATTTAAAAATTGATAATTTTTTTTCATTTTTTTCTATTCAATATATAGCCTAATGTTTCATTTATTTTTTCAGATCTTGAACCATATTTTGTTAAATTCTTATTAATATCTTTTATTATCTTATTACAATACTTAAGCGAGTCATCATAGCCAATTAAATTTATAAGTGTTGCCTTGCCTTTTTTTTGATCTTTTCCCGTTTTTTTTCCAGCTTCCTTAGAATTGCTTTTCAGATCAATTAAATCATCAGCTATTTGGAATAATAGACCAATTTTTGATCCAATATTTTCAAAAAATTTAATTTCTTGGATTGTTTTTTTTTTAATTATTGCTGGAGCTGCACAACAAAAACTAAATAACATTCCAGTTTTTTTTATTTCCATTTCTAATATTTTATTCCTTGATATTTTCTTTCTTTCATAACTTAAATCTAAATATTGCCCACCAGCTATTCCTAAATGTCCTGAACATTCTGATAATTTTTTGATTAGGTTGATCTTTATCTTTTCATTTAATTTTAATTTAGAACTTGTTAAAATTTCAAAAGCTAAAGTCAGTAATGAATTTCCTGCTAGAACTGCTGTAGACTCACCAAATTTAATGTGAGCTGAAGGTTTTCCTCTTCTTATATCATCATCATCCATGCAGGGTAGATCGTCATGAATAAGTGTATAAGCATGAATGCATTCAACGGCTGACCCAACTATTATCAATGTTTTATAATCTATTGAAAATAATGACCCTAAGTCGATTAAGATTTTAGATCTTATTTTTTTTCCTCCTGGAAACAAACCATATTTCATGGGTGACATTAGCTGAGAATATTTCTGTGAATTAATATATTTTTTAAGAAATATATTTGTATCCTTAGCTATTTTATTAAGCTGTTTTTTCATTTTTTTTATTTATCTCTTTAATCTTTTTATTTGTCTCTTCCCCAATAGATTTAAAATTTTTATGAAATTTCTTTTCAATAATATTATTTAATTTTAGAAGTTCTTGATAACTTTCAACTGAATTGTTTAAATCATTTTCCTTCTCAAGGGATTCGATAATCTTATTTGCTTTTTCTGTAAGCTCCTCAATTGAATACTGATCATAATCAAGTGGTAATATTTTATCTTTCATATAATAATTATTAATACATGAAATCTATTCAATCAAATATCAAAAAAGCAAAAAAATATTTAGATAATAATCAATGTGTTGCAGTACCAACAGAAACTGTTTATGGATTAGCTGCTAACGCTTACTCGAATAGTGCAGTTAAGAAAATATTTAGTCTTAAAAGAAGACCATTAAACAATCCTCTTATTGTTCATTATTACAATATTCAAAGACTTAAAGAGGACTGTGATATAAATGATAATTTAATAAAACTTTACAAAAAATTTTCTCCAGGTCCAATAACTTATGTTTTGAAATTAAAAAAAAACTCAAAAATATCAAAATTTGTTACTAATAATAAAAAATCTATTGCCGTACGTTTTCCTAAACATAAATTGTTCAGAAATTTATTAAAAAATTTAGATTATCCAGTAGCTGCACCTAGTGCAAATATATCCTCAAGATTAAGTTCAGTTAAACCATCTGATGTAAAAGAAGAATTTGGTTCAAAAATAAAATATACATTAAATGGAGGAAAAAGTAAAATTGGAGTTGAATCCACAATATTAAATCTTTTAGAAAGGCCATCACTATTAAGATATGGAGGTCTAGATACAAAAAAAATTGAAAATGTTTTAAAAAAAAAATTATTAATTAATACAAATTCAAAAAAAAAATTAGCACCTGGTTTATTTCCTTTACATTACTCACCTGGTATACCTTTAAGAGTCAATGTTAAAAAGCCAAAAAAAGATGAGGCTTATTTATTAATAAAAAAAAGAAAATCAAAATTAAAAAATTATTATTATTTATCCAAAGTAAAAGATATAAAGGAGGCTGCAAAGAATTTATACTCAACTTTAAGAAAAATTAAAAACGATGGTTTTAAAAAAATTGCAGTTGAGACGATACCAAACAAAGGTCTTGGCAAAACAATTAACGATAGATTAAAGAGAGCATCCAAATATTAATGACAAATTCTATCGAAGTAATCAATCTATCAAAAAAATATAAAGATAAAGAAGCAGTGGCTAATATAAATTTTAAAATTAATGAAAATGAAATGGTTGGTTTATTGGGGCCTAATGGATGTGGAAAAACTACAACTATTGGAATGATTTTAGGGTTATTAAAACCAAGTAGTGGTGAGGTTTTAATAAACGGAGAGAATATTGAAAAAAATAAAATCTCGCTTCTCCATAAAATGAATTTTATTTCACCATATATTGAATTGCCTAAAAAACTCAAAGTTAAACAAAATTTAATTGTTTATGGAAAGTTATATAATATTCAAAATTTAAATGACCGAATAGATCACCTTGCAAATAAACTTAGATTAAAAGACCTTTTAAACAAAATTACTGGAGAACTTTCTTCTGGACAAAAAAACAGAGTAAGTCTTGCTAAAGCTTTAATAAATGATCCAACGGTACTTTTGTTAGACGAACCCACTGCTTCATTAGACCCTGAAACTGGTGATTTTGTAAGATCGTTTTTAGAAGATTACAAAAAAGAAAAAAAAATATCTGTTTTACTTGCCTCCCACAATATGGAAGAAGTAAAAAGATTATGTAGTTCTGTTTTAATGATGAAAGATGGTTTAATAGTGGATAGAGGAACTCCTGAAGAGTTAATAACAAAATATGGAAGAAGAAACTTAGAGGAAGTATTTTTAGAAATTGCGAGAAAATAAAAATGAATTTAATTAGAATTTATGGTCTTTTTTTAAGACACTTTTATTTAATAACTAGATCATTTCCAAGAATATTAGATTTAATTTATTGGCCTTCAATTCAAATTACTCTTTGGGGATTTATTTCTAATTTTTTTGCAGCTCATAGCTCTTATTACAGTGGTGCAGTAGGAGTTATTCTTTCATGTGCAATTCTTTATGATTTTTTATTTAGAACCAGTATTGGCTTTAATATGTTATTTTTGGAGGAAATTTGGAGCAGAAATTTTACAAACCTATTTATTGCGCCGATGAAAATTAGTGAAATAATTGTTTCTCTAGTTTTTACTGCTTTAATAAGAGCATTAATTGGTTTGATCCCAGCTATACTATTAACTTCTCCATTGTTTGGTATATCTTTGCTAAAACTTGGTCTTCCTTTAGCATTTCTCTTCTTGAGTCTATATTTATTTGGAATAACTCTTGGTCTATTTGTTTCAGCAGGACTATTAAGATTTGGACCATCTTTTGAAAATATTGCATGGTCTACCATGTTTTTATTAGCACCTTTTGGCTGTATTTACTATCCAGTTGAAACACTACCAGGAGTCTTCCAATCAATCGCTTTCGCACTTCCATTGGTTTATATTTTTGAGGAGACTAGAAATATCTTAGTCAATGGAATGGTAAATTATGAAAATATTATTAATGCAATCTATCTAAACGGGTTTTATTTAATTTTGTCAATATTTGTATTTTATTACTCTTTCGACAAAGCAAGAGACAAAGGAACTTTGATAAATATAGGTGAATAAAATGGTGCGCCTGCTAGGAGTCGAACCCAGAACCTCCTGATCCGAAGTCAGGCGCTCTATCCAGTTGAGCTACAAGCGCATATAGTATTAATATTATATTTTATGGAAAAAAACATTAATTTTATAGTCAAAGAGGATGAAAAGAATTTAAGGGTTGATGTTTTAATTAACAAAAGAGAGGAATTAATTAGTAGAACTAGAATTAAAAATTTAATTTTGAAAGAAAAGTTAACGCTAAATAATGAAATAATTAAAAGTCCGTCAAAAAAAGTCTCTATTGGTGATATTATAAATCTTAAGATTCCACAGCCTGAAATAGCATCCCTTAAACCTTACGAATTTAAATTAGAAATAATATACGAAGATAATGATCTATTAGTAATTAATAAACCTGCCGGAATAATCATACATCCAGGGGCTGGAAATTATGATAAAACAATTGTCAATGCATTGATACATTATGATAAGGACTCTTTATCAAATATAGGTGATAAGTTAAGACCTGGTATTGTTCATAGAATTGATAAAAACACATCTGGTTTAGTTGTAATTGCAAAAAATAATGAAGCTCATGAAAATTTATCAAAACAATTTAGTGATCACACAATTATAAGAGTGTACCAACTTTTAATATGGGGAAAATTAAGACCATCTTTAGGAAGGATTGAAACATTTATAACTCGAAGTTCAAAAAATAGGCAACTTATGGAAGTTAGTAGTTCTAAAGGTAAGAAAGCTATAACAAATTATAAAACAATTGAAATTTTTGAAAATCAGAAAACACCAACTTTAAGTTTAGTTGAATGTAAATTAGAAACAGGAAGAACACATCAGATAAGAGTTCATATGAATTCTAAAGGTAATAGTATAGTTGGAGATGATAAATATAAAAAAAAATATAAAAAATTAAAAAATATTGATTTAGATATCCAAAATTCAATTAGTAAATTAAATAGACAATTCCTGCATGCAAAAACTTTAGGATTTATGCATCCAAGAACTAAGAAAGAGATGATTTTTTCCTCACTTTTGCCACAAGATCTAAATAATATTCTAAAAATGCTTAGAAACACTGAAAAATAAATTATTGAAAATTAGTTATAATTAATTAAATAAACACTGCTATGAGCGCAACAATAAGTAACAATCTGCCAACCCTTTCTAATGAAGGTGGGTTATCTGCATATTTAGAGCAGATTAAAAAATTTCCAATGTTAGCTGCAGAAGAGGAATATATGCTAGCAAAAAATTGGAAAGCGACTGGTAATATTAAAGCTGCAGAAAAACTAGTCACCAGTCACTTAAGATTAGTTGCAAAGATTGCTATGGGCTACAAAGGATATGGTTTGCCTATTAATGAAATGATTTCTGAAGGAAATGTAGGTCTTATGCAAGCTGTTAAGAAATTTGAACCAGAAAAAGGTTTTAGATTGGCAACTTATGCAATGTGGTGGATTAGGGCTTCTATTCAAGAATATATTTTGAGATCTTGGAGTCTTGTAAAAATTGGAACCACTACTGCTCAAAAAAAATTATTTTTTAATTTAAAGAAAATCAAAAATCAAATTTCTCCTGAAACTGAAGGAGACTTAAGAGATGAGCACGTTAATCATATCGCTAATAAGCTTGATGTAAGTAAAGAAGAAGTCGTTTCAATGAATAGAAGACTTTCTGGAAAGGAGTTCTCCCTAAATGCCCAAGTTGGGGAAGATGGCGATGAATGGCAAGACTGGTTGGTTGATAAAGAACTTGATCATGACTTAAAATTTGCTCACCACGAAGAAATGGAACAAAGAAAAGATTTATTAAAAGACTCTATTAAAGTTCTTAACGATAGAGAAAGAGAAATTTTATACTCAAGAAGACTAAACGATGACCCAACTACACTGGAAGATTTAAGTAAAAAATATAAAATTAGCAGAGAAAGAGTTAGACAAATAGAAAACAAAGCATTTGAAAAACTCCAAAAGCATATGCTTCTTTTAGCTAAATCAAAAAATCTTTTACCCGCAAACTAAACTTCAAAAGGGTTTTCAATTAAAATAGTATCATCTCTTTCTGGACTAGTTGATATACTTGATACTTTTGCACCAATAAAATCTTCAAGTGCAAAAATATATTTTTTTGCATTTTTAGGTAATGAGTCCATATTTTTAACTCCACTTGTAGAAACTTTCCAACCTGGAAAAGTTTCATAAATTGGTTTTATTTTAATCTGGTCTTCTACAGCGGCAGGTAAATAATCAAATCTTTTACCATCAAGCTCATAAGCAACACACATTTTAATTTCATCTAATTCATCAAGTACATCTAATTTTGTTAGAGCGATACCATCAATCCCTGAAACTTTAATAGTTTGCCTCACTAAAACACCATCAAACCATCCACATCTTCTTTTTCTACTTGTAACAGTTCCAAATTCTTTTCCGCGTGTTCCTAAAAGTTCACCGATATCATCTGTCAACTCAGTAGGAAAAGGGCCCTCTCCAACTCTTGTTGTATAAGCTTTTGTAATGCCAAGAACATAATTTATAGAATTAGGGCCACAACCGGTTCCTGTCGCTGCGCTCGAAGCAACAGTATTGGATGAAGTTACAAAAGGATAAGTTCCATGATCTACATCAAGCAAAATACCTTGGGCACCTTCAAATAAAATTTTCTTTTTTTGTTTTTTAAATTGATCAATTTTTAACCAAACTGGCTGGGAGAATTCTAATATTTTAGGTGCTATTTTAAGCAAATCAGATTTAAGCCGGTCTTTTTCAAAAATTTTTTTTCCTAGGCCTTTTCTAATCGCATTATGATGAACTAATACAGAGTCAAGTCTATGATCTAAATTTTTTTCAGATCTAAGATCCATAATTCTTATAGATCTTCTTCCAACTTTATCTTCATACGCTGGTCCAATTCCACGTCTTGTAGTTCCTATTTTGCTTTTTCCTGCTGCATCTTCTCTAATCTCATCCATTTCTCTATGAAAAGGCAAAATTAAATTTGCAGATTCTGAAATAATAAAATTATTTGTATTTACATCTACGCCTTTAGATTTTATTTCCTCTATTTCCCCTAATAAAGCCCATGGATCTACTACAACTCCATTGCCAATAATTGATATTTTATTTTTTCTAACTATTCCAGATGGCAGCAATCTCAATTTATATGTAACACCGTCAATCACTAAAGTATGGCCAGCATTATGACCTCCTTGGAATCTTATTACTACATCAGCCTGTTCAGATAACCAATCAACAATTTTTCCTTTACCTTCGTCACCCCATTGAGATCCTACAACGACTATATTTTTCATTATTTAAATTTTCTATTTACTTTTATGGTAGTGAGGTGGTTAATTGGGCCATGACCTTTTCCATATTTAGGGTTTGATTTAATTGCAGAATTTACATACTTAATTCCAAGCTCACAAGATTTCTTTACTGTTTTTCCACATGATAAAAAAGTTGTAACTGAGCTAGATAAAGTACAGCCTGTACCATGAGTATTCTTAGTTTTGTGACGTTTGCTTTTGAAGATCTTTATTTCTTTTGTGTTTATTAAAATATCTATTACATTTTTATATTTTAAATGGCCACCCTTTATAAGTACATTTTTAGCTCCTAATCCTATAAGTTTATTTGCAGCAAAAATCATATCCTCTTTTGTTATAATTTTTGTTTTAGTCAAAATTTCTGCCTCAGGGATATTAGGGGTAATAAGCGATACTTTTTTAATTAGTTTTAATTTTAATAATTGAATTGCCTTACCATTTATTAGTTTGGCTCCTCCTTTAGCAACCATCACTGGATCTAATACTATTTTTTTAACTTTTATTACATCTAGAGCTTTTAGTACCATTCTAATAACCTCTGAAGAATGCAGCATACCAATTTTTATTGCATCAGGTCTTATATCTTTACAGCTATAAATAATTTGATTAAAAATTTCTTCCGGATTAATCCCAACAATTGATTTTACACCTGTAGTATTTTGTGATGTAACTGCAGTTATTGCTGTCATTGCATAAGAACCAAGAGCAGTGATAGTTTTTATATCAGCTTGAATACCTGCTCCACCAGATGAGTCAGATCCTGCAATAATTAAAATTTTAGAATTAGGTTTCAATTTATTTAATTTTTTTTGTAATCATGTTCACACATTGATATAGCAGAGCTTTGTTTTCACTTTCTCCCATTACTCTTATTTTAGATTCTGTTCCTGATTTTCTTACTAAAATTCTTCCTTTACCTTTAATTAATTTATCTACATTTTTAATAATTTTTTTTATCTCTAGTTTGTTAATAATAT
This sequence comes from uncultured Pelagibacteraceae bacterium, assembly GCA_902604545.1. Classification (GTDB taxonomy): domain Bacteria; phylum Pseudomonadota; class Alphaproteobacteria; order Pelagibacterales; family Pelagibacteraceae; genus Pelagibacter. The sequence continues at coordinate 12,701 of CACKZG010000016.1, read as the reverse complement.
TTTTATCTTTTACTTCGATATTTTCTAAGAGCTGAGGTGTTTTCTTAAATTTTTCAAAAAATTCACTTGCCTTTTTCCCTTTTCTTAAAGCAAAAAGAGCTTCTAAAGCTACTAGCAAGCCATCTCCTGTAGTTGCAAATTTACCTAAAATAATATGTCCCGATTGTTCACCACCTAAATTAAAATTATATTTTTGCATTTTTTCTTTCACATATCTATCTCCAACATTTGCCCTTATAAATTTAATTCCTTTTGATTTAAAATATTTTTCTAACCCATAATTTGACATTAATGTTCCAACAACTCCACCTTTTAACATTTTTTTATTTTTCCATCTTGTTGCTAAAGCAGCTATAATTTGATCTCCATCTATTATATTGCTTTTTTCATCACACATTATAATCCTGTCAGCATCTCCATCTAAAGATATTCCGATATGTGCTTTATATTTTTTTACAGCAGATCTAATGTTTCTTGGAAAAGTTGATCCACATTTTTTATTAATGTTTAAACCATTTGGCTTAACACCTATTGCTATGACTTTAGCTCCTAATGATTTCAATAATTCAGGCCCTGCCTTATAACCAGCACCATTTGCACAATCGATTACTATTCTAAGTCCTCTTAAATTGAACTCTTTTGTGAAATTTTTTTTTAATATTTTAATATATTTTTTGGTACCTGTTTCTAATCTTTTAACTCTTCCCAATTTTTCAGAATGTGAAAGGTTTTTTGAGATTTTTTTATCTATAAGTCCCTCAATTTTTTTTTCTATTTTATCTGATAATTTCATTCCATCAGGACCAAACAATTTTAAACCATTGTCAAAATGTGGATTGTGAGAGGCGGTGATCATTATACCCATATTAGCCTTCATTTCTTTTGTTAACATAGCCAACCCGTTAGTTGGTAAGGGTCCTAAGGTATAAACATGCATACCAGCTGAAGCTAAACCTGAAACAAGAGCTGGCTCAAGTGTATATCCTGACAATCTCGTATCTTTTGCAATTATTGCTGTTTGTTTTCTTTTTTTTTGTGATTTAAAGTATGTACCACTAGCAAGTCCAAATTTAAAGAACATATCTCCATTTATAAATTTACTATTAACAGCTCCTCTTATTCCATCTGTTCCGAAATATTTTTTTGTCATTAATTTTTGACTATCTCGTTAAAAACTTTAATACCTTGCTTAACTTCATTAACATCATGAATTCTTAAAATCTGAATTCCTCGCATTAAAAGATATATTGAAGAAGCCATAGTTCCACCGATCCTTGTTTTGCTATCATTTTTTTTTGATATATCTTTAATAAATCTTTTTCTTGAATTCCCTACTAGTATAGGAAAACCCAATGAATGAAAAATAGAAACACCTCTTATAAGATTCATATTATGTTTCAAATTTTTTCCAAATCCAATTCCAGGATCTAAAATTATATTATTATGTTTAATACCCATAGATCGTATTAAATTTATCTTATCTTCAAAATAATCATATATATCTAATAATTCATTTTTATATTTTGCTTTCTTTTGCATATTTTCTGGTGTCCCAACTGAATGCTGTACTACAAATGGAATTTTATACTTTTTTAAAATATTTATTGTTTTGGGATCATAACTTAATCCCGAAACATCATTAATAAGTTTAACTCCCATTCTAATACCATTTTCCATAATTGTTGACTTTCTTGTGTCTAAAGAGATTGGTATTTTTTTAACAATTAATTTTAATATCTTATTGACTCTATTCCATTCTTGTTTTTTATTTACAGGCTTAGATCCTGGTCTTGTAGACTCTCCACCAACATCTATTAAAGATGCACCTTTTTTGTATAAACTAATGGCATGAGTGATACCCTTATTTTTTTTATTAAATTTTCCTCCATCTGAAAAACTATCAGGTGTAAGATTTAATACTCCCAATATATTTGGAATTTTTTTAAAATTAAAATTAGAAAAATTTTTTTTTTTTGAACTTATTTTTTTAATATCTGCATTTATTTTTTTTTTTAAGTTATTTGGTAATTTCTTGACTTGATTAATTGAAATTCTTCTGATCTTTTTTCTTGTAATAATCTCAACATGGTCAAAAGATATTTCTTTAATCTGGTGTAATGGAATAGATTTTTTTTTATTTACTAATATTTTAGATTGATTACCAAAGTAGAAATTACACGCTCTTGTGTAATATCTTTGCATTATTTATTAGTGAACAATTTTAGGTTTCAAACCCATAGCACCCAAAGCTGAGTCTTGATCATCTTTTGTTTCTGGATTATCTAAAACTTTATCTTTAGGATATAAATTTTTATTAATTATATTCTCTATTTCTTCACCAGTTAATGTTTCGTATGTTATTAGGGCTTTGGCAATTTTATGTAAATCATCTATTTTTTCTGTCAAAATTTTCTTAGCTTGATTATATCCTTCATCAACGAGTTTTCTTATTTCTTTATCAATTTTTTGAGCGACCTCCTCTGAAACAGATTGAGTTTGAGTAACCGATCTTCCTAAAAATACTTCTTCTTGATTTTCTCCATATTCTACTGGGCCCATTTCTTCACTCATACCATATTTCGTCACCATGGCTCTTGCAAGTTGTGTGGCTTGATTAATATCTGAACCATTTCCACCACCTGCACCTGTAGATATATTGTCTTTTCCAAATATTAATTCTTCAGCAACTCTACCTCCAAAACAGACTGCCAATCTTGCTTTCAAATATTTTATTGAGTAACCATGTTTATCTCTCTCTGGTAAATTCATTACCATTCCAAGAGCTCTTCCTCTTGGTATAATAGTAGCTTTGTGTATCGGGTCGTAGCTAGGCATATTAAACGAAACTAAAGCATGACCTCCTTCATGGTATGCTGTAAGTTTTTTCTCATCTTCAGTCATGACCATTGAACGTCTTTCGGCTCCCATCATTACCTTGTCTTTAGCTTCTTCAAATTCTAATAATGTGACTATTCTTTTGTTTTTTCTTGCTGCTAACAAAGCTGCTTCATTAACAATATTTGCAAGATCTGCTCCTGAAAAACCTGGTGTACCTCTTGCAATTGTTCTTAAATTTACATCTGGAGCCATTTTTATTTTTTTTACATGAACTTTTAAAATTTTTTCTCTTCCAATAATATCTGGGTTTGAAACCACTACCTGTCTATCAAATCTTCCCGGTCTCAACAAAGCTGGATCAAGCACATCTGGTCTGTTTGTTGCAGCAATAATAATGACACCTTCATTTGTATCAAAACCATCCATTTCAACTAATAACTGGTTTAACGTTTGTTCTCTTTCATCATTACCCCCACCTAAACCAGCTCCTCTACTTCTTCCAACTGCATCAATTTCATCAATAAAAATTATACATGGAGAATTTTTTTTACCTTGTTCAAACATGTCTCTTACCCTAGATGCTCCTACTCCAACAAACATCTCTACAAAATCTGAACCTGAAATAGTGAAAAATGGAACTCCTGCTTCACCTGCAATAGCTCTAGCCAATAAAGTTTTACCTGTTCCTGGAGGGCCAACAAGCAATGCTCCTCTTGGAATTTTTCCACCCAACCTACTAAATTTTTTAGGATCTTTTAAGAATTCTACTATCTCTTCTACTTCTTCCTTAGCTTCTTCCACACCAGCAACATCGTTAAACGTAACTTTACCTTTAAGTTCGTTCATCATTTTTGCTTTTGATTTCCCAAAGCCCATCGCTCCACCTTTTCCACCCTGCATTTGTCTCATGAAGAAAATCCATACTGCAATCAGTAATAACATAGGGAACCATGAAAGAAGAACGCCAAACAATGAAGGCATTTTTTCCTCTAAAGGTGCTGCAGAAATACTTACTCCTTTTTCAGATAATTTTTCTATAAGATTTGGATCATTAGGAGCATATGTTGAAAAAGAATTTCCATTTGAATAAACACCTTTAATATTATTGCCTTGGATTTCAACTTTAAGTACTTCGCCGTTTTCAACTGAATTCAAAAAATCAGAAAATATTATTTGATTTCCTCCTCTAATATTTGACTGAGGGTTTTTAAACATGTTATATAGACCAATAGTTAAAAAAACTATAATTCCCCACATTGCCAAGTTTTTTAAATTCATGTCTTTAAAATAAGAATTATTATTAAATTAACAAGTGACAAAATATCAATTTTTTCAACAACTTTAACGCTCTTTTGATACTATAATTGAGTTATTTACCTTTTTTATTACACAGTTTCCTAAAGTGGTCATGAATGAGTTATCATTTTTAATTTGATAAATTAAGTTATCAATTTTTTTTCCTCTTACTGGGTAGTATTTTTTGCCAACAGCTTTTAACACTTCTGTTAGAGACCTAAAAACCACTTCTTCTGGTTGCAGAAAAAAATTTTTATTCAAAATGACAAACTTATTAATATTTGAAATTGTTGAATTATCTTTTAAATTTTTTCCTATAAAGTATTTAATTGATTCATTAGCAAATTTTAAATTTTTAATCGTTAGATTAAATTTATCATTATCCAATCCCTCTAATTCCAAGTTTTTTATAAAATTTCTAATTTTTACTCTTTTAAATTCATCGTTTTTATTCGAGGGATCTTCAACATAATTTTTAAAAACTTTTTTGGTAATATGTTCTAAATTTTTTTTTGAAAATTTTAACAAAGGTCTGATCAAATTAATATTTTGTAGGTTGGTTCTTTGATCAAGTGATACCATACCGTTTAAACCACTGCCTCTTAAAATTCTAATAAAAAAATTCTCTATTAAATCGTCCTTATGATGACCTAATAAAATATTATTTATTTTTAATTTTTTTGCCTTATTTATCATCAGTGCATATCTTTTATCTCTTGCAATAGATTGGATGTTGCTTTTTGGTTTTTTTCCAACCCAGGTTAAAATCTCAAGATTAGTAGACAATTTTTTTAGAAGCAATTTTACAAATTTTGCCTCTTTTGTTGAATTATTTCTAAGTTTATGATCAACGTGCAAATATTTTACTTTTAGATGTTTTTTAATCGAATAAATTTTTGATAAAAAACATAAAGCTAGACTGTCTGGTCCACCAGAAATCGCAACTATAAAATCCTCGTTTAATTTAAGATTTTTTTCAAATTTTTTATAAATTTCAGAAGTTTGTTTATCTTTTAATTGATTTAATAAAAACTTATGAGTCTTGTTTGATGCATTCAAATTTTTTGGACTCATATTTTGCTTTTTGTATTACAGACTGATTTGCATTAGGATATTGTAATTCTACACCATTTATCATTTTACATCCTTGGTCTTTTTCACCAATTTGAACCATTGATACTCCAAGTTTTAATAGATTAATTGGAGCTTTTTTTCCTTTAGGATATTTTTGGTAACCTTCTAAATAAGCAGAAGCTGCATCAGTATATAATTGTCTAATTCTGAATGTTTCTGCATACCAGTATTGTGCACTACCTGCTAACTCATGATCAGGGTTAGATAAAACAAATTCTCTAAAAGCTCTTTCCGCTGTGCTGTAGTCTCCAACTTTTAAAAAACTCGTTGCAAATTCATATTGCTCCATTGGATTTAAATCTTGAGGAAGTATTTTTTCTTCAGATTGAAAAGTTTCTGTTACAATTGAAGCTGTAGTATCTACAGATTGAATTTGTTGTGAAGTTTCATTTGTCTCTGTATCTTTATATGATATTGTTCCTAAATCTTGGGGCTCTGAACTACCAGGTAAAACTTTTTGTTCATTAGTCTTTGGTTTTGAACTTAATTGGTTTTCTGCATTACCAATATTTCCAGAACTAATATTATTCTCTATATCTTGAAATCTAATTTGGTTATCTGCTTGAATTTTTGAAACACGGGTAGATAATTTATCCAACTTAAAATTTATTTCTTCAAATTTATTAGTGAGCTCTCTAAACTGATCCTCAACTTCAGATAATTTTAATAAATGTCTTGTTAAAACATCTTCTGAGTTTTGGTCCAAGTTTGAAACCGAACTATCATTAGCACTTGCTTCTACTTCTATAGATCCAGAATAAACTGCTCTTTCAAGAGTTTTAAGATCATTTTTTATTATTTCTAATATTTCATAAATATTATGGTTATCTGCAAAAGAAATATTAATAAAAATTAAATTTAAGATTAAAAATAATTTTAAAATTACTAATTTAAATATGAGCATCATTTAAATTAGATTTATGATTATAAAAATGGCAAAAAAAAGACCCTAAATCCAATAAAGGCTTTAGGGTCTTAAATTTTAAATAATTAATTTGCTTTTACAGTTACTGATCTTCTGTTTTTTGACCAAGCTAATGGGTTTGAACCAGAGTCAACTGGTCTCTCCTTACCATAACTTAATACTGTAATTCTGTCAGAAGATATTCCGTAAGTCATTAAATAGTCTTTAGCTGCGTTAGCTCTTCTTTCACCTAGCGCTAAGTTATATTCCCTAGTTCCTCTTTCATCAGCGTGTCCTTCAAGCACTACATTGATGCTTGGATTTTTTCTTAACCAACCAGCTTGTGATCTTAAAGTTTCTCTTGAAGCTGTTGTTAATATAGACTCGTTTGTTGCAAAGAATACTCTGTCTGGAACACCGTCTGCAAGATATTCAACCGTGTCTGTTCCAGTGTAAACATCACCTTGCATTTGACTTTGAATGTCTGTTGCCACTTCTTTTTTAGTTGCACATGCAGATAGCACTAGGCAAGCTGTTAATACCAAAAGTGTGTTTTTTAAAATTTTGTTTAATCTCATTAAATTGCTCCTTGCTGCTAATTTCAATTTCTTAACTTTTTCACAACTAAATAGAGGTTTCAAGTATAAAAATCAAGAAATTTACAAAAATTAATCTTTTAATTGCTTAATAATGATGACCATGATGGGTCAGATGCATCGGTTGGTGTCTTTATTTGACGTTCATTATAACCAGTCAAATCTATAGACCACAATTTTGCGGAAAAGCCCTCTCCTTTGGCGTTAGTTTTTGTCTCTCTGTAAAATATCAATACTCTTCCATTTGGAGACCAAGATGGAGCTTCTTGATAATAATTTTCTGTTAACAACCTTTCACCACTGCCATCAGTTCTCATTACGCCTATATAAAATTTGCCTTTGTGTAATTTAGTAAATGCAATTAAATCTCCTCTAGGAGACCATACAGGTGTTCCATATAAACCGTTACCAAAAGAAATTCTTCTTACATCACTTCCATCATTCTTCATTACATAAATTTGCTGATAACCACTTCTATCAGAATTAAATGTAATATATTTTCCATCAGGAGAATAAGATGGGGAAGTGTCAATTGATGGATGATTGGTAATTTTTTCAACAATTCTATTTTCTAAATCCATGGTGTAAATATCTGACTTTCCGTCTTTAGCAAAACTCATAATTATTTTTTTACCGTCAGGTGAAAAACGTGGTGCAAATGTCATTCCAGGAAAATCTCCAACTACCTCTTGTGTTCCAGTTTCTATATCTAATAAATAAACCCTTGGCATATTTTTAAAGTAAGACAAATAGGTTACCATTTGACTTGCAGGATTAAATCGTGGTGTTAAAACCAACTCATTGCCTAATGTCAAAAATTTATTATTAGCTCCGTCTTGATCCATGATTGCTAATTTTTTTATTCTTTGTGTTTTTGGTCCCTCTTCTGAGACATAAATTATTCTTGTATCAAAATAACCTTTTTCTCCCGTCAGCCTTTCGTAAACTTTATCAGAAATAATATGCCCTACTCTTCTCCAATTGTTAGGGACTGTAGTAAATGCTAAAGCCATCATTTCTTTGGCAGCTAAAACGTCCCATAATCGAAACTCAACTCTTAACTTATCGTCAACATAATTTACTTTGCCTGTAATTAGTGCTTGAGCTTTAATTAAATTCCAATCTTCAAATCTTGGTTTTAAATTTGCAATATCAGGAGCTTGTAAAAAAGCCTTTTTGTCTAGAGGATTAAATAATCCCGAGGTTCTCAAATTATTCTCAACAATATTTGATATCTCAGAGCCAATATTTTCTTTTTTAAGTATTTTTTCAAAACCTTTTCTAGATTCTTCATCAATTGAAAGGGGGGAAACTGCTAATGGAAGTGGATTTAAATTTCCCCTAGTTATATCAACTTCTATCAAAGCATTTGCATTGAAAGGTATTAATATAAATAATAAAATTAAAATTTTTTTTGTCATTTAAATATACTACCCTTCTAACATCTCTCTTGCATCAAAATTTAATTGTAATTCTTTCCATCTTTCATATCCAGTTGTTGGAACTCTTAATGGTTGGCATAACTTGACAGCTCTTAAAGCACTTTCTGCTAAAACCTTATAAAATCCTTGGCCTGGTTTATTCATTCTTGCATGGTCTAAAATTTCTGTTTTTGTTACTGTTCCATCAGGTTTTAATTTTAACTTTATTCTTACTAAAAGATTTTCATTATATGGTAATCCTAATGGAATACTCCAACACCCAAATATTTGTGCCTTAAGAGCATCCTCTTCGCTTAATGTAAGACCTGTATTTTCTACATTTCTTTCTTGATCTTGAGTAATATCATCATTTGTTTTTAAAACTTCTGCAGTCTCTTCTTGTGATTTATCAATTAAAGCAGCAATATTATTTGGATCAAACAAATCTTTTTTTTCAAATTCTGATACCTGTTTAACTTCATCATCAACTTTTTCAGGATTTTGTTTTTTTTCCTCTTTTGTTTTAACCTTTTTTAAATTTTTATCTGGAAGCGGAATTGCTTCAGGTGTTTCATTCTCTATTTTTTTATTATTTTGATCAGGAGCCAGGACGGTTTTTGTTTTCGTTTTTTCTACTTTTTTTGGTGGAGCTTGTTCTGAAACAAGTTTTTTTTCTTTCTTTTTTACTTTCTCAATTATTTTTTTAGCCTTAGGTGCAAATGGAATATTAGTTTTTTCCGCTATTTGAATTAACTCAACTGATACAATTGGTGGAATATCAAGTGGTTTCTTTGCTAAAAAGGGTAAGCTCATAGCTGTAATAAAAATTAAGAAAGCATGTAAAACAGAAGAAATAATTAAACTTCTATTCACTTTAATTACCTTTGTTTATACGGTTCTGAAATCAATGCTACTTTAGTAAAACCAGATCCTGATAGTAATCCCATTATTTCTAAAACTCTTCCATAATTTATAGTTTTATCTCCTCTAACATAAATTCTGGTGTCAGTTCTATTTTTTGAAACCGCTAAAACTTTTGCAATAATATTATCGTATTCAACTTTTGCTTCTTGAATAAAAATTTCACCTTTTGCATTAATTGAAAGTGTTAAAGGTTCTGTCTCTTCTGGCAAAGAGTCTGCTGAACTTTCTGGTAAATCAACTTGAACGCCAACAGTTAACAACGGCGCTGTAACCATAAAAATTATTAACAATACAAGCATTACATCCACAAAAGGAGTAACATTTATTTCACTCATTAGTTCTTTAGAAGAACGATTTAATTTAAATGCCATTTAAATAATTGTTAAAAATCTTTTTGAAAAATTTTCTAATTTTTCTGAATATTTTTTGGCATCATTATTAAATTTATTGTATGCCACTACTGCTGGTATTGCAGCCAATAGACCAAGTGCAGTTGCAAATAAAGCTTCGGCTATTCCTGGCGCAACTATCGCAAGACTTGTGTTTCTTGAAATGGCTATAGATTGAAAAGAATTCATAATTCCCCAAACAGTTCCAAACAACCCAATAAATGGTGCAGTTGAGCCTACTGTTGCCAAAAAAGTAAAACCTTTTTCAATTTTTGTCATTTGTTTTTCAATTCCAGCTTCTAAAGATGCGCTCATTCTCTCGCTAATATTGGTTCTTGATTTTTTTTTAAGCAATCCTTCCATTGCATCTTGAAACACAAGTGACATTGGATCCTCAAGTTTACCAGGTAAACTATTGTAAAAAGTTTCAGCAGATTTAGAATTCCAGAATTTTTCTTCAAATTCCTCTGAAGATTTAGTTATTTTTTTAAATAAACGAAACTTTTCAATAATTACAGCCCAAGAATATATTGAACACAATATTAATATAATCATTACAGACTTAACAATTATATCTGCTCTAAAAAATAAACTGAATAATGAAAAATCAGTATTTGTTCCTAATTCAACTGCTTTTGCTGCTATATCTGCTTCCATGCTTACTCATCACACGTAAATGTGTCATGATTTTGTCTTTTAATTTAAATTGATTATTCTTCCTTTTGATAAGTTTCGTAGAAAAAACTAGCTATTAGAATAGCATCTGCCTTGTTGTTATCTTTTTTTTTTGACAATTGTGATGAAAAATATGGAAAAATTTCAATAGCTCTTGTTCTGCTCGCATCTTTTTCTGAATTAATAAGGTTAAAATATTTTTTCCACTTAGCAGGCCTGACATAATAAACAGGTAAATGCATTGCACTACATATTCCCTTTAAAATACCAAAAGATTGACCAAAATTAAACATACTGGTAACGCCTTGTCCAGGCATTGCAGAAACTTGTTCAATTACAACTTTTATGTTTTTTTTATCAAATTTGTTTATCCTTTCACTAATTTCATTAGATATTTGAGCACCATTTACTTGTCTTTTATTCTTCTTGCCATCTGTCATAGTTGGCATTTCAATTACATCTTTTATTATACCATCCTGAAAAAAACAGATTGAACCTGAGATGCCTGGATCAATTCCAATAATCATCATTAAATTCCACCTAAATTAACGTTAGAATAAACGTGCTGAACATCGTCATCTTCCTCAAGAGTTTCTAAAAAACCTAATACACTATCTTTATTATCTTTATTTACTTCAACACTATTTAACGGGACCCATTCAATTTCTGTAGAAATAAAATTCACAATAATTTTCTCAAGATTTTTTTTTACATTATATATTTCGCTTATTTGACACTGGACCTCATGATAATCCCCATAAGAGAAACATTCATCAGCTCCTGATTCAATCGCTAAATCTAAAATTTTTTCATCAGATATCTCTTTTTTATCAATTTTGATTATACCCAATTGTTGAAAATTGTGAGATGCTGAACCTTGAGTTCCTAAGCTCCCACCACTTTTTTGAAAAATAGTTCTAATATTTGATGCGGTCCTATTTTTGTTGTCTGTTAAAGTTTCAACTATAACAGCAATCTTTTCTGGTCCAAACCCCTCGTATCTTAAATTTTCAAAATTTGCTCCTGTAGCTGCAGAAGATTTATCTATTGCTCTTTCAATATTATCTTTAGGCATATTTGCAGATCTAGCAGCCTGTACTGCAGATCTTAGTCTAGGGTTCATTGCTGGATCTTTGTCACCAAGTTTTGCCGCAACAGTAATCTCTTTAGATAATTTTGAAAATATCTTTGATCTTTGCTTATCAGCCTTACCTTTTTTATGTTTTATTCCTGCCCAATGAGAATGTCCTGCCATGATCTTTAAATATTTTTTAGTTGATCTCCGTATACATAGCTTTTGATGTCTATTGCTAAACCTGTTTTTATATCACAATCTACTATAACACCACACAAAGTAGCATCTCCAGTAGAGGGGAAGTGCTTTACTGAATTCTTTTTTAAAAATCTATTCAAGGAATTTTCTTTATTCATTCCAATCACTGAATCATAATCCCCACACATACCTGCATCGGTTTGATATCCAGTGCCATTACTAAGTATTCTGGCATCATTTGTTGGAATATGAGTATGGGTTCCAACCACGAGAGTTGCCTTTCCGTCAAATAGATGTCCTATAGCATTTTTTTCGCTAGTAATTTCACCATGGAAATCAACTACAAGTATATCAAAATCCTTTTTTATTTCATTTTCTTTTAAAAATTTTTGAGAAGTTTCAAAAACATCTTCACACTTTTTCATAAAAACGTTGCCCATCAAATTAAGAACTCCAATTTTTATATCATTCTTTGTTTTATAAATCTGAAAACCTTTTCCTGGTGCAGGTTCAAATAAATTTTTAGGTCTTAATAATCTTTCTTCTTTATCAATAAATTCCATAATTTCTTTTTGATCCCAAACATGATTGCCGGTTGTGATAACATCAACTCCACAATTAAAAAAATCCTTACATATTTCTTTAGTTAGCCCCACACCTTGAACTGCTGCATTTTCACCGTTTACTATTACAAAATCGATTTTGTTTTTATCAATTTCATTTAACAAATTACTTGTTAATTTAGAACATCCTGAAATTCCAACAACATCTCCTAAAAATAAAATTCTCATTGTATAATTTTTTTCTCAGTTATTATTAAATCAAGTTTCTTATCATACTTGTTGATAGGTATTTTTTTTATCTCTTGGTACGAAAATCCTAATCCAATTTTGAATATTTTTTTAATTTTAGATACTTTTTCTAAATAACGATCATAAAATCCTCCACCATAGCCTAATCTATTCAAATCATCATCATAAGCTACTAAAGGAACAAATATTACGTCTGGGTAAATTTTCTCTCCCAAAATTGGCTCAGCAATTCCATACTTATTAATTTTTAAAGGATATTTATTTGTCCAATTAAAAAAATCCATTTGGTTATTTTTTTTTATTATTGGCAAGGAAATATTTGCTTTTTTGTTTCTTAAAAAATCAAGTACATCTAAGTCATCAATCTCATGATTACAAGGATAATACCCTCCTACATTTTTGAAATTAATTTTATTTTTTTTTAAAAATCGATAAATTC
>CACKZG010000015.1 GCA_902604545.1 uncultured Pelagibacteraceae bacterium | reverse complement strand
TCATAAACTAAATCTAAAACTACTGGCATTGGCTTGAAAGCTCTTGACATTATAGTGCCTGTTTCCAAATTTTTTATTTCAAAAATATTTTTTTGAAAAATTTTTGTATTTAAATTTAGTTTTTCTGAAACTTCTTTTAAAAAACGGCTTTTATGGTAGCTTTTTTCATAAAGATGCACATTCATAGAATTTTTCATGTTTTTAAGTATAATTGCTACTACAATCCCTGGAAATCCTGCTCCAGAACCTAAATCTGTGGTTGTATTACAATTAAAGTTAACAAAATCAATGATTTGTGCTGAATCTACAATATGACGCTCAATTATAGACTTTTTTGATGATGTTTTTTGGCTGATTATGTTAATTTTTTTATTTTTTTCAATAATCATGGATATATAGTTTTCAAAATCCAAAAATGTTTCACGTGAAACACTTAAGCCGTTGAGTTTAGAGTATGAATTTAAAATTTCTTGATCCATTAAGCTATATGCTTAATAGACTTTCTTTTAACGTGTGACAACAAAATATATACAGCAGCTGGAGTAATTCCATCAATTCTCAGTGCTTGACCCATAGTTTTTGGTTTTATTTCCTTAAATTTAGCTTTTACCTCATTTGACAATCCGGAAAGGCCATCATAATTGATTTTATCTGGTATTATAAGGTTTTCGTCTCTTTTAAAGGCTAAAATATCTGCTTTTTGCTTCTTCAAATAACCTCTATAATGAGCATTAATTTCAACCTGCTCATCTATTTCTTTACTAAAAAAAGGTATATCAGACCATATTTCTCTAATTTTATTCATATCAACTCCTTTTTGAGTTAATATTTCATTAGAAGATCTTAAAACACCGTCTTTTGCTATTTTTATACCAAATTCATCTGCTTTATTCGGTGATATAGTTGATTGACCCATTTTTACATTAATTTGGTTAATTTTATCGAATTTATCTAGATAAAGAAACTTTCTGTCATCACCAATTAATCCAATTTCTATTCCTTTTGCAGTTAATCTTTGATCTGCATTATCGGATCTCAGGCTTAATCTATATTCAGCTCTTGATGTAAACATTCTGTATGGCTCAGCCACACCTTTGGTCACTAAATCATCTATCATTACTCCTATGTATGCATCTGATCTATCAAGTATGAAAGGCTCCAATTTTTTGAATGATAAAGCAGCATTTATTCCAGCTATAAGACCTTGAGCTGCCGCTTCTTCGTAACCTGTTGTTCCATTAATCTGACCTGCAAGGTAAAGATTACTAATCTTCTTAGTCTCAAGCGTTAAAAACAGCTCTCTAGGATCTACATAGTCATATTCTATTGCATATCCTGGTCTTATAATAGATACATTCTCTAAACCATTGATATTATTACATATTTCTTGCTGAACATCGGCTGGAAGTGATGTAGAGATGCCATTTGGGTAAATTGTATGGTCATTAAGTCCTTCGGGCTCTAAAAATATCTGGTGCCGACCCTTATCAGCAAATTTTACTATCTTGTCTTCAATAGATGGGCAGTATCTAGGTCCAACACCTTGTATGCTACCAGAGTACATGGCACTCTTAGATAAATTTTTTTCAATAATTTTATGAACCTTGTCGTTGGTATAAGTCATACGACATGAAACTTGTTTGTTAATATTTTTTTTAGTTAAGAAAGAAAAAAAATAAGGATCATCATCTGCAAACTGTTCTTCTAAATTTATATAATTAATTGTTCTTGAATCAAGTCGGGGAGGGGTTCCTGTTTTTAATCTTCCTATTTTAAAATTATATTTTTCTAGTTGTTCGCTTAATCCCGTTGAAGGTTTTTCATCATATCTTCCAGCAGGTGTTCGTTCATCACCTATATGTATCAAACCATTTAAAAAAGTGCCCGTTGTTAGTATTAGCTTAGAACATAAAACTTTTTTACCTTCTTTAGTTATAAAACCAGTTATTGTATTTTTATCAAATATAAACATTATTACTGGATCAGAAAAAATACTTAAATTACAGTAGTTTACAAGTTTTTCTTGCATAAATTTACGATATAATGATCTATCTGATTGAGTTCTTGGACCTCTTACAGCTGGACCTCTACTTCTGTTTAATAATCTAAATTGAATACCTGATTTATCTGCAACTTCGCCCATAACACCATCAAGAGCATCTATCTCTCTTACTAAATGGCCTTTACCCAAGCCTCCTATTGCTGGGTTACAAGACATCTCTCCAATTGTTTCTATCTTATGAGTAAACAAAGCAGTATTAACGCCTAGTCTTGCAGAAGCTGCTGCAGCTTCACAGCCTGCATGACCACCGCCTATTACTACGACGTCGAAGAATAAATCATTTTTCATAACCTAAATTTATAACTGATTATTATATTTACAAGATGAGCTTAATTTTTTGTAAATAACCAAGGATTACCAACGATTTTTGATAAAAAAGAACAAAAAAACCAGCAAAATGGCCTATTACTTACCGATACAAAAATCGTTGAAAATGCTGCCTAATATCTCATCAACATCAACTTTTCCAACAATCATACCAAGATGTTTAGTAGCTAACCTTAAATCTTCTGCAGCTTTATCAAAATCTTCAACTTCATTTTTTTTATTAAAATTTTTAAGATGCTCTAAACATTGTTCAAGATGTTGTCTGTGACGTTCTCTGGTAATTAAAATATCTTCGCTTGTTATAAATTTGTTTTTTAAATTATTTTTTATTTTTAAAATTAATTCATCAATGTTTAAATTTTCTTTAATTGAAATTAATACATGATCTAATTTTTTGATTTTGGGATCAATATCTTCTGTCAAAAGATCTGATTTATTTATTACTAAAATTGCATTTTCTTTCAACAAACCCTTCAAAACATCAGTAAAATCAAGGTTTTTGGAATCAACAACTACCAACTTTAAATCAGCTTCTTCTGCTCTATTTAAAGATAATTTAATACCTTTCTTCTCAATTTCATTTTTAGATTCTCTGATCCCAGCAGTATCAGAAACAATTACTGGATACCCATCTATGTTGAGATGTGTTTCAATTACATCTCTTGTTGTTCCTGCAATCTCTGAAACTATTGCAACATCTCTGTTTGATAGATAATTTAAGAGACTAGATTTTCCTGCATTGGTTGGTCCAAGAATCGCAATTTTGAAACCTTCTCTTATTATTTCTCCAACTTTTTGATCATTTAAAATTTTTTCAATATTTTTGATAACGTCTTCAGAACTTTTTTTAATTTCTTTTAAAATTTCATTTGGCAAATCCTCATCTGGAAAGTCTATTTTAGCTTCAACGTGAGATAAAATTTTTAAAAGTTTTTCTCTTAAAAAATTAAATTGATCAGAAGATTTTCCATTCATAATTTTGATTGCTTGCTGTCTTTGGATTTCAGTTTCAGAAGAAATTAAATCTGCGATGCTTTCTGCTTTAAGTAAATTTATTTTTCCATTTTGAAATGCAAGTTTAGTAAACTCTCCGGGTTCCGCTAGACGACAATTTTCAATATCTGAAATAGAAGTGTGGAGAGCATCAACAACAGCTTTGCTTCCATGTACCTGTATTTCGGCCATATCTTCTCCTGTATAGCTCTCAGGGCCGGGAAACCATAAGACTAATCCTTCATCGATCAGCTCAGAAGTGTTGATTTTATTGAATTTTCGAAGTGTTGCAACTCTTGGCTCAGGAACATCTTTTCCCGTTAATAGTTTGATAACATTTTTAGTATTATTTCCGGAAACTCTTATAACTGCAATCCCAGAAATACCGGGTCCGGTTGATAACGCATAAATTGTCATCAAGATATTATACTTGCTTTTTTACTTCTTGGAATCAAGAATATGGAACATTTCGGCTAAATATTTAGAAAACCCCTCATTTGAATTTACTGATGATTTATAAATTGGTTTACTTGCTTGATTTACACTTACTGTTGAAATTGGAGTTTTTTTAGTTTTATAAAAATTTAGACAGTTTGGATCCCATGTTAAATTACAAAAAGAAAAAATTTTTTTTAATTCGTCTTCAGGAGACTCAACAAGATGTTCATAATTAACATCTAAAATACTATCTTTAAATTTATTTTTCCAAAAATCCATCAAATCTAAATAAGAATTGTAATAATTAGCAATATTTGTTTGGTCAAAAGACCATAACATATCGTTAGATGGAAAATAATTTTTATATATAGAAAGACAATTATCCCTTGGATTTCTATAGGAATGAATAATTTTACTATTTGGAAAAAAAATTTTTATAAAACCCATCCAAAGAAAATTCTGTGGGGCTTTATCTGTAACAATATTCGTTTTAAATTTATGATATTTTAATATTTCAATATATTGTTCTGCTATAATGTTTCTTTCTAAAAAAGCTTCTTCAATTATTTTTTGTTTATTAAATTTAAAATCTTGTAGAAAATTTTTTCCTACTACATCTCGCAAATAACTTAATTCACCTGCTCCACTAACTTCTTCATGGGATGCTATCATTTGTTCAATTAAAGTTGAACCTGATCTGGGCATTCCACATATAAAAATTATCTTGTTTTTGAGTGTTTTTTTTTTAATTTTTTCAAAATCAAAATCATCAAATAATTTAATAATGCTTTTAATAAGTTTTTCGTGTGCAGATTGATTATAATTTATCTCTTTATTTTTAATTAAATTTGCTTTTTTAAGGTAATTAAAAGACTTTTCATAATCTTGATTATCCTCGTATGCTTTTCCTAATGAAAAATATATGTCTTTTTTTTCTTCTGATGAAAAATTTTTAAAATCATCGCTCTTTTCTATTTCAATTATCTTTGCAAAATGGGATTTATCAGATCTATGGTTTATAATTCCACAAATAAATCTATGAGCTGCTGTGTGGTTTGGTTGTAAATTAAGTATTTTATGTGCATAATTTTTAGCCTGATCTAATTCGCCTAAACTTTGATAACATTCAGCAAGATTAAAAAGAATGTTCAAATTTTTTTCCTCGCTTTCTAGTGCTTTCAATAAAAGTTTTTTTGCTGTTTCATAATCTCGAAGAGTTTGTTTCAAGTTCGAAAAATTATTTAAACACTTAATATTATTAGGGTCTTTTCTTAACACCTTTTCATATATCTCTTCGGCTCTATTATAGTAATTTAATGATTTATAAGAGTTTGCTAAATTGTTCATTGCAGCTAGATTTTTTGGGTCATGGTGCAAGGCGATATTAAAACTTTCTACTGATTTTTTTATTTGATTGTTCCCCTGATAGGCCATACCACAGAGGTTATAAAGATAAGAAACATTTGGATAAAGTTTAATTAATTTATGAGAATTTATTATTGCCTGTGTAAATTTCTTTACACGCATCAAATTATGAATAATTGCTATTTTTTCTTTTATATCCATAAATTTAAAAACTATTTTAAAGAAATAGTTTTTTAAGATGGTTTATTCATAGAATTAAAAAACTCAGAATTATTTTTTGTGTCTTTTAATTTTGAATTAATAAACTCAATTGCATCCATAGTTCCCATTGGAGCAATTATTCTTCTTAATACATTCATTTTTTGTAGGTCGTTTTTATCAAATAATAATTCTTCTCTTCTTGTTCCGGATTTTGTTATATCGATTGCTGGATAAATTCTTTTATCGGCAATTTTTCTATCTAGAACTGTTTCACTGTTACCTGTTCCTTTAAACTCCTCAAAAATAACTTCATCCATTCTACTACCAGTATCAATTAATGCAGTTGAAATAATGGTTAGCGATCCGCCTTCTTCGATATTTCTTGCTGCTCCAAAAAATCTTTTGGGTCTTTGAAGTGCATTTGCATCCACACCTCCGGTTAAAACCTTACCAGAACTTGGGATTACAGCGTTATAAGCTCTTCCTAATCTTGTGATTGAATCTAATAAAATGACAACATCTTTTTTGTTTTCTGTTAATCTTTTAGCTTTTTCAATTACCATTTCAGCTACAGCAACATGTCTTTGGGCAGGTTCATCAAAAGTTGAACTTATAACTTCACCTTTTACAGATCTTTGCATATCCGTTACTTCCTCTGGTCTTTCGTCAATAAGCAATACGATCAAATAGCACTCTGGATAATTCTTTGCAATTGAGTTTGCAATGCTTTGTAAAATCATCGTCTTGCCAGCTTTTGGTGGTGATATAATTATTGATCTTTGACCTTTCCCAATTGGACTTACCAAATCAATTAATCTAGGTGTTAGATCTGGTTTTTTTTCAATTTTTGTAGTTTCTATTTCCATTACCAATTGTTTGTCTGGATATAATGGGGTGAGGTTTTCAAATGCAATTTTGTGTCTTGATTTTTCTGGCTCTTCAAAATTAATCTTGCTTACCTGAAGTAATGCAAAATATCTTTCGCCTTCTTTAGGTGCTCTAACCGGGCCTTCAACTGTATCTCCTGTTCTTAAACCAAACTTTCTGATCTGACTTGGGCTAACGTAAATATCATCAGGTCCCGGAAGGTAATTTGACTCCATTGCTCTTAAAAAACCAAAGCCATCTTGTAATAGCTGCAAAACACCTACACCAGTAATTTCTTCTTTTTCAGCAACCTTCTTCAAAATCGCAAAAAGTATTTCCTGTTTTCTTAGTGTGCTAGCATTTTCAATACCAAGCTCTTCTGCTTGCGTAATAAGTTGTTCGGATGATTTTAATTTTAGTTCTTGAATATTCATGATTGTTCTTTTGATAAGGACTTATCTGAATAAGATAATATATATACTAATGTTGTTATTTCAACCCTAGATTGGCTTAAAAATAGCTAAAAATACAACGATAATTAAGATAACCGTTGGTATTTCATTAATTATTCTGAAAAATTTTGCAGATTTTGTATTTGTAGAATTTTTTAAAGCAACAAGACACTTTCCTAAATAGTCATTGTATGCTGATAACAATATAATTAGGACAATCTTAATTTGAAACCATAATTGAGAGAAAATGTCTGTTCCATTAAGATAAATTAATATTAATCCGAAAACCCAAGTAAAAATCATTGCAGGTCGCATAATATAAAAAAATAATCTTTTTTCCATCATCTCGAATATATCGGTTGCATCCTTTTTTTCTTTATTTTCAACATGGTAAACAAAAATTCTAGGCAGGTATAAAAGACCAGCCATCCAAGAAACAACAGCAATTAAATGTAAAGATTTAAATAATAAATACGAATTCATGTATCAGATATTTCTTTCAATTAAGGATTTTAATAAAATTATATGATCACTATTATCATTTAAACAAGGGACCATATCAAAATTTTCTCCTCCTGAATTTAAAAAACTTTCTTTACCTTGAATTTGTATTTCTTCTAAAGTCTCTACACAATCGGATGCGAAACCTGGACAAATTGTAAGAACATTTTTAATGCCTTCATTGGGCAAATTTTCTAAAGTCTTGTCAGTATATGGTTGAAGCCATTCTTGTGGACCAAATCTGGACTGAAATGTAGTTTTAATTTTAATTGATTTAAACTTTTCTGAAATAAGTCTAGTCGTTTTATGACAATAGCAATGATAAGGATCACCTTTGTCAAAATATTTTTTTGGTATACCGTGATAAGAGGCTATAATTAAATCTGGTTTCCAACTAATTTCATTTATTTTTTTACTAATCGAATTTACTAGTGCATCGATGTAAAGTGGATCAGATTCATAATGAGGAATTATTTTTAAAGAAGGTTGCCACCTCATTTTCATTAAAGTTCTGTATACCTCGTCACAAACTGTTGCCGTAGTAGCCGCTGCATATTGAGGATAAAGAGGAAGTATAATTAAATTTTCACAACCCATTTTGTGTAACTTGTGAATCTTGCTTTTAATGCTGGGATTTCCATATCTCATAGCAAAATCTACAATAATGTTTTCTTTTGATAATAAATTTGAAATTTTCTCACTTTGCTTTTTTGTATAATACAGAAGTGGCGACATGTTTTCACCCTTCATCCATATTTCTTTATAAGCTTTGGCGGTTTTAGAAGGTCTAAAGTTTAAAATGAACAAATTCAAAATTATTTGCCAAAGCAATGGGTTTACCTCTATTACTCTTTTATCAGAAAGAAACTCCCTTAAATATTTTCTGATATCTAGCCAGTTAGTAGAATCGGGTGTGCCTAAATTAATTATAAGTACACCTGTATTACCATATTTTATAGGTGGATGATTTTTTTCTATCATTTAAAATCTTTTACAATTTTAATTAAGTTTTCAACCATTTCTGGGTTTGTTTCGGGCAAAATACCATGACCTAGATTAAATATATATGGATGATCACGAAAAATTTCCAAATACATGGATGCTTCTTTTTTTAATGTTTCTTTGTCTGTTAATAAAATTTTAGGGTCTAAACCGCCCTGAATAGGTATCTTTATGTCTCTAAGTATTTTTTTTGGATCTACATTATAATCGATACTAACAGCATCGGGTTTAACAATATCACAAAATTCTTTGTAATTTTTTATTTCTCTAGGAAAACATATCACCGGTACATTTAAAGATTTTGTATAATTTACTAAATTTAAAGTTGGAGCATAAACATAGTTAGGTAAATCTTTTTCCTCTAATAAGCCCGCCCAACTATCAAATATTTGGATTATGTTTGCGCCGTTATCGATTTGGTTTTTAATATGCACTTTTAAGAATTTTTCTATAATTAATAAAATTCTATTTATTAAAAATTCATCTTTAAAAAAATCTTTTTTCAAATTTTTTTTAGGAGATTGTTGATTAATCATATAAACTAATAATGTCCAAGGAGCACCAACAAAGCCGATGGTATTTTTATTATTTAAATTAGAGTTAGAGCTTACTTTTTTTATTGCCCTATATACACGATGTATTTTTTCGAAGAAGTCGATTTCATCAATCGTAGCAATTTCATTTAGATCTAATTCTCCTAATTTTGGTCCAAAGTTTTTTTCAAATTCAACTTTTTGACCTAGTCCATAGGGAAGCATTAATATATCTGAGAATATAATTGCAGCATCTAGATCAAATCTTCTTAAGGGTTGCAGTGTTATTTCTGAAGATAAATCATCATTTAAACATAGATTAATAAAGTTAGGATTATCTTTTCTAATTTCTCTAAATTCTGGCAAATATCTTCCTGCCTGTCTCATAATCCATATCGGATTAAAGGAAGTTTCTTTGTTAATTATTATTTTGTTTAAAGGTTTCATAAATAAGTATTATTAATTATTGTAGTTGTAATATATCTTGTGAATAAAGGTGATTATTATTTATAAACATTATATTTACAGTTTACTAACATCTTATGTGTTTAAAATTGCTTAAAATGAAGCTTTTTTATCATATTAATTTTTGTGGATTGTTTTATCCTATTTATTATTAATGTTAATAAATAGCAGTTTTTACAAGCTAAATTTATTAAATTTTGAATTGTGTAATTTAACTAAAATAATACAAATTAATTAACAATTTATTCATGAGTAATACATATCAAATATATTTAATTTCCGATTCAACTGGCGAAACTTTAGATCGAATATTTTTAGCGCTCAAGGCGCAATTTTTAAATATAGAATATAAAGTTCATTCTTATTCTTTTACGAGGACAGAAAATCAAATTTTAAAAATTCTAGATGATGCAAAAAAAAATGAAAATTCAATAATCTTATATACAATCGTGGATAATAGCTTAGCCAAATATCTTGCGAATGTGAGCGAGGACAAAAATATTCCGTGTTTTGGTGTTTTAGGAAATTTAATTTTAAATTTTTCAAAAATATTAAATCAAAAAGCAACACACGAGCCAAGTGGTCAACATATATTAAATGAAGAGTATTATGATAGAATTGAAGCAATTCAATTTACAATGAATCATGATGATGGAAATTTAATAAACGAAGTAGACAAATCAGATATTATTCTTGTAGGCGTGAGCAGAACAAGTAAAACACCAACATCTATTTACTTAGCCAACAAAGGTTTTAAAACAACAAACATTCCTTTAGTGAATGAAAATTCATTGCCAGAAGCTCTTAAAAAAAATCCTAATATGGCGTGTGTGGTTGGATTAAGTACCGAACCCGAAAGATTGGTTGATTTAAGAAAAAATAGAATGAACACGTTAAGAGAAACTGAAAACATAAAATATACAGATTTAGAAAATATTAGAAAAGAAGTTATGGATGCTAAAAAAACTTTTCAAAAATATAAATGGCCATTCATAGACGTAACAAGAAAATCTGTAGAAGAAACAGCGGCTTCTATAATTAAAATTCACGAAATATATTCAAACAATGTTAAATAAAATTATACTTGCATCTAAAAGCAAGGTCAGAAAAGAAATTTTAGATAAAAATAATATTGAAAACGATGTTGTCCCATCAAACGTTGATGAAGATGTTGTTAAAATCAGTTTATTAAAAGAACGGGCAAGTCCCGAGATTATTTCAAAAAATTTAGCAGAGTTAAAAGCAAACAAGGTTAGCTTAAAAAGAGTTGATGAAATAGTATTGGGCGCTGATAGCGTTATTGATTTGGAAGGTGAATTAATTTCCAAACCAGAGAACAGGGAAGAAGCCATGATTATATTGAAAAAACTTAATGGCAAAACTCATCATTTAATTAGCTCTGTTTGTATATCAAAAAATGGGACAATGATCTGGAATTATACCGACAAGGCAGAGCTAACTATGAAAAATCTTTCTAATGAGGAGTTAAAAACCTATTTGTCTCAAATATCAGATGAAAAACTTTATGCATACAATGTTTATCAAATAGAGGCAGAAGGTAGAAATTTGTTTGATAACATAAAAGGTGATGAAAACACTATTATGGGACTTCCTGTTGCAAAAATAAAGGAGTATATAAGCTCTTTGTAATGAAAAAATATTTCGTTATAGGCAATCCTATTAATCATTCACTGTCACCAAAACTTCAAAACCGGTGGTTAAAAGAAAATAATATTGATGCGACATATGATAAAATTAAACTAGAGGATCATGAAATTAATGATTTTATTAAAGATATTAAGAAACAAAAAATAGCTGGTTGCAATGTGACCGTACCTTTCAAAAAAAAAGTTATTCCTTTTCTAGATAAATTAAGCCAGGAGGCAGAAAAGACTCAATCAGTAAACACAATTATTTTTGATAAGGGTGATTTAGTTGGACATAATACAGATATTAGTGGTTTTAATGCTGCAATTAAAAAATTAAATTTTAAAATAAAGGGTAAGAAGATTTTAATTTTGGGTGCTGGCGGTGTAGTCCCTTCAATAATTTTTGCCTTAAAAAATATGCATGTTCAAGAGATAATAATTACTAACAGAACTAGAGAGAAGGCAGAAAATTTGAAATTTTTATTTAATAATCTTAAAGTTTTAGAGTGGGGAGATTTAACGGATTTTCATATGGTAATAAATGCCACAAGTCTTGGTTTAAATAATGAAACAATAAATTTAGATTTTTCAAGTTTAGGACATGATAAACTATTTTATGACATAATTTATAATCCTCAAGAAACTCCTTTTTTGAAAATGGGGAAACAACTAGGAAACACGACAGAGAATGGAAAAACCATGTTTGTTTACCAGGCTCTAGAAGCATTTAAATTATGGCACAATATGGTACCAAAAGTTAATACAGACACATTTAAGCTTTTAGACAATGATTAGAATTGGAATTTTGGGAGATATAGGATCTGGAAAAAGTTTTGTTTCAAAGGTTTTTGGTTATCCAGTTTTCAATGCGGATTACGAAGTATCTAAACTTTATAAAAAAGATAAAGAAATATTTATTAAATTAAATAAAAAATTACCAAAATATATTTTTAAATTTCCAATAGATAAAAATGAAATTACATCAGCAATATTAAGTAATAAAAATAATTTAAAAAAAATAGTTAAAATTATTCACAAAGAGATAAAAAAAAAAATGAAATTATTTCTTAAGAAAAACAAACACAAAAAAATTGTAATACTTGATATACCTCTATTGTTAGAAAATAAAATTAACGATAAAAAAGATATATTGATTTTTGTTGATTCAAAAAAGAAAGATATTGAAAAAAGACTGATAAAAAGAAAAAATTTTGATCGAAAATTGTTTAATAAATTTAAAAAATTACAGCTTCCATCTTTTTATAAAATGAGAAAGTCTCATTTTATAATTAAAAATGATTTTAAAAAACAATCTGTTAAAAATGAAATTAAAAATATTTTAAAAAAAATTTTATAAATGAAAGAAATAGTTTTAGATACTGAGACCACGGGGATATCTGTAAAAGATGGTCACAGAATAGTTGAAATAGGATGCATTGAGCTTGAAAATTTAGTACCAACAAAAAATAAATTTCATTTTTACTTAAATCCAGAAAGAAAGGTTTCAGAAAAAGCTTTTAAAATTCATGGTTATAGTGACAAGTTTTTATCTAAACAAAAAAAATTTAATGAAATAGTTGATGAGTTTTTAGAATTTATTAAGGATAAAAGGCTTATAATACATAATGCTGAGTTTGACTTAACGCATTTAAATAATGAGCTTAAATTACTTGGATCAGAAAAAATTGATAACGAAGTAATTGATACATTGGTTTTAGCAAGAGATAAATTTCCAGGATCTCAAATTAGTCTAGATGCTCTATGTAAGAGATTTAAAATAGACAATTCTAGACGAGTAACTCATACAGCATTAATCGATTGTGACTTGCTTGCTAAAGTTTATATTAATTTAATAGATCAAAAAGAGCCATCTTTAAATTTCCAAGCAATAAATGATCAATACGAAAAAACAGATGAAGTTATTTTGAACTATTATAAAAAAATAGTTAAACCATCTGAGACAGAAAAAAAAGAACACAAAGAGTACTTAGAGAAGAAATTGAAAAAAAATTATTTTTAATTGAATCTTTGATTGTATAATTTTTCAAAGTCAACTTTTTTTTCAAATTTAATACCTGGATATCCTGAGTTATGAAGCAGATCTAGTAAAGACTTTTCTAGATCAGAATAAATTTCAATTTGAACATCACACAATATAATTTTTTCTAGTTCTTTTTTTTCTTTTATCTTTTCATTTACTCTAATTATTGTCGCATATATTATTTCAAAATATGATTTTTTTTCGTTTCCTTCTCTATCTTCAAATTTAAGTTTTGTGTTAATTTCAATCATTTGATTTTTTAAAGCTTTTGAAGTGATATCTATTCCAAGTTGGTATTTTGAGATGTTATCTTTAACAAATAAATAAGTTTCTGTGTTTGGAGTTTCACTAGATAGGTCTTTTATAAATTTAGCTACAATCTTATAATTTTCTGTCATTTTCATCTTCTATATCCTCAAAGTCTCCATCAATATAATCTTTTCTTAAATTTTCTTTTTTACTGAATTTTTTTGATAAATTTTTAAAAATTAGTTTTCTGCTAGGTGGAAAAATTAATGAAAAACCCACAATGTCGGTTATAAATCCCGGAACTATCAAAAGAAGAGCGGCAAAGGCTATTGCGGCACCTGATAAAATTTCAAATGCAGGCGCTTCATTTTTACTTAACTGAATAAATCCTGATTTTATTGTATTTAAACCCTCATATTTAGCGTAATAAACACCAATAATTGCTGTGGAAAAAATAAGCAATATAGTATTTATCGCACCAAATTGTGAACCAATTTTAATAAGAAGATAAATTTCAATTATTGGTATTAATATTATTGATACTAAAATTGTGTTCATTTGTCCTTAATCTAAATTGCTGGTTGAAATTAATCAACATAGTAATTACTATCTAGATATGAATTATAGTTTTGAATATATCGATATTATTTTATTGGCAATGATAGCAGGATTTATTTTTTTGAGACTTCGAGGTATTCTTGGAAAAAGAACTGGTTTTGAAGGAAAATCACCAGCTCAATTTAAAGAGGTTTTAAAAAATATTAAGATAGATCAAGCGGTCAAACCAAAAGAAAAATTTGATGATGAAGCTCAAAAAGAATTTTTAAAAGGTGCAAAAATTGCTTACGAGACAATTATTACTGATTTCAGTGATAATGATAATAAGATCACAAGTGCAAAACCTTTGTTAAATAAAGACATATATAGTCAATTTGATGATGCGTTGAAAGAAAGAGCAAAAAGAGGTCACTTTGCAGAAATAACATTTATTGGAGTTAATAAAGCTGAGATTAAAGAACATAAAAAAAGTGGCAATATTTTAAATGTAACAGTGGATTTTATAGCAGAGGTTATTACTTGTATTAGAGATAAAGATAAAAAAATAGTTTCTGGAGATCCCGAGAAGATTAAAAAAATTTATGATACTTGGATTTTTTCAAGAGATACAACGTCAGCAAATCCGAATTGGCAGCTAGTAAATATATTAACATAATTGAACGACAATATTTCAGACAAAGATAAAAAAGACTGGCATAAATTTATAAATAGCACTGAAAAATTACCCAATAAAGATTTAAAATATCAAAAAAAAGAAAATCTAAAAGTAAGATCAATAGATTTGCATGGTTATACTTTAGATGAAGCAAATAAAACTATAGAAGATTTTATAAATAAAGCTTTCTCCCAAAATATTAATAAACTAATTGTTGTTACAGGAAAAGGTCTTCACTCCGAAAACGAAAAAGATCCATATGTTTCGAAAGATCTTGGTATTTTAAAATATTCTGTTCCAGAATTTATTACTAATAATACCAGTTTAATGAACATGATAAATGAAATCACAGATGCTAAAATAGAAGATGGCGGCGCAGGTGCGTTTTATATTTTTTTGAGAAAAAATAAATCTATAAAATAAATTTTGAAAGATCTGTATCTTTA
Source organism: uncultured Pelagibacteraceae bacterium (assembly GCA_902604545.1). Classification (GTDB taxonomy): domain Bacteria; phylum Pseudomonadota; class Alphaproteobacteria; order Pelagibacterales; family Pelagibacteraceae; genus Pelagibacter. Next base: position 8,593 of record CACKZG010000015.1, on the reverse strand, counting down.
ACAAGAGTATCTAAGTTTTTATTAATATATTCTTTATTAATAACAATTTTTTCACCAGCTCTGTCAGTTGCAGTAAAACTTATTTCATCTAAAATCTTTTCAATTATCGTATGTAATCTTCTAGCACCAATATTTTCTACAGTTGCATTTACCTCAGATGCAATATTTGCAATAGCATCAATACCATCGTCAGAAAATTCAAGATCAACATTTTCAGTTTTTAAAAGAGCAACATATTGTTTAATTAAACTAAAGTCAGGTTCTCTTAGAATTCGTTTAAAATCATCACTAGTTAGAGCTCCTAATTCAACTCTGATCGGAAGTCTTCCTTGCAATTCAGGAAGAAGATCAGATGGTTTTGCTAATTGAAAGGCTCCTGAAGCTATAAATAGAATGTGGTCAGTTTTAATTGGGCCATGCTTAGTATTAACAGTTGTTCCTTCTATCAAAGGTAATAAATCTCTTTGAACACCCTCTCTTGAAACATCCCCGCCAACTCTGTCAGTTCTAGCTGAAATTTTATCTATCTCATCAAGAAAAACTATTCCATTGTTCTCAGTTGAAAGCTTTGCTGCCTTAATAATTTTATCTTGTTCAATCAATTTATCAGACTCATCATTAATTAAAATTTCATGAGATTCTTTAACCGTCATTTTTTTCTTTTTTTCTTTGTTGCCCATTGATTTCCCAATCATTTCACCAATGTTGATCATGCCAACATTTGCACCAGGCATACCAGGGATTTCAAAAGAGGCTCCGCTTGAACCACTTTCACTAACAGCTATTTCAATTTCGTTATCATCTAAATCGCCGTTTCTAAGTCTTTTTCTAAAACTTTCTCTTGTTGCTAAACTTGCTTTTTTTCCAACCAAAGCATCTAAAACTTTTTCCTCAGCTGCTTTCTGTGCTTGAGCATGAACTTCTTTTCGTTTTTTTACTTTTTCCATGGAGATAGCAATCTCGATTAGATCTCTTACTATTTGTTCAACATCTCTTCCTACATATCCAACTTCAGTGAATCTTGTAGCTTCTACTTTAACAAAAGGAGCTTCTGCTAATTTTGATAATCTTCTTGAAATTTCAGTTTTTCCAACACCAGTCGGTCCTATCATTAGAATGTTTTTTGGTAAAACTTCATTCTTCATTTCACCTTTAAGAGCTTGACGTCTCCATCTATTTCTTAAAGCGACAGCAACAGCTTTTTTTGCTTTGTTTTGTCCTACTACAAATCTATCTAACTCTGAGACTATCTCTCTAGGAGATAATGAGCTAACTAATGAAAGATCTTCTTTTTGATTTTTATCTTTTGGGTGTAGTTGTGTTACGTTTGAATTATCCATTATATTTTTTCAATTTTAACATTATCGTTTGTGAATACACATATATCAGCTGCAATTTTAATTGCTTTTTTAGCAATTTCTTCGGCAGACATATTACCCTCCATTAAAACTTTTCCAGCAGCTAAGGCATAATTTCCACCTGAGCCTATACCAATTACATCTCCTTCAGGTTCTAGCACATCACCGGTTCCAGAAATAATGTAGCTATTGTTTTTATCTCCTACCGCCATTAATGCCTCTAATCTTCTCAAATATTTATCTGTTCTCCAATCTTTCGCTAATTCTACAGCAGATCTTGATAAGTTGCCTGCGTGTTTTTCTAACTTTCCTTCCAATCTTTCAAATAGAGTTAATGCATCAGCAGTTGATCCTGCAAAACCAGCCACCACATCTCTTTTTTCAATTTTTCTGACTTTTGAGGCTGTGCTTTTAACAACAGTATTCCCCATACTAACTTGACCATCACCAGCAACTACTACCTCATTATTTTTTCTAACTAGTACAATTGTTGTCATACTTAATAAATGGTAACTATTTTTGATACTTCAAGTGTTGAGACTGATATTGATATACTGAGATTATGTATGTATACCATTAAAAATATATGGCTAGAAAAGGAAAAGTATCCAGAAAAACAAAAGAAACCAGCATTAACGTTGAAGTAAATATTGACGGTAAAGGTAAGTACCAAATTGACACTGGTATAGGTTTCCTAGATCATATGCTGGAGCAATTATCAAAGCATTCTTTAATTGATTTAAAAGTTAAAGCAAAAGGAGATACTCATATTGATCTTCACCACACAACTGAGGATACAGGTATCGCAATTGGAGAGGCTTTAAAAAAAGCTGCAAAAAAATTTGTAGGGATAAAAAGATACGCTCATACAATTATTCCGATGGACGAAACATTAACTAGAGTAGCAATTGATGTATCAAATAGACCTTATTTGATTTGGAAAGTAAAATTGAAAGTTGAGAAACTTGGCGAGATGGATACCGAATTATTTAAAGAATGGTTCCAAGCGTTCTCTCAATCTGCTGGTATTACAATGCACGTTGAAAATATTTATGGTGATAATAGCCATCACATTATTGAGTCTTGCTACAAAGCTTTAGCAAGATCTTTAAGAGCTGCATTAGAGATGGATCCAAGAAATAAAAAAAGTATTCCATCAACTAAAGGCTCATTATAAGTTTAATGAACGTCACAATTGTTGATTATAATTCGGGTAATATAAGCTCGGTAATTAACTCCTTTAAGGAGGTTGCTAAAGATAAAGTAAATATCGAGGTAACTTCAGATTTAAATAAGATCAAATCTTCAGATAAAGTCGTTTTGCCAGGGCAAGGTTCGTTTAAAAGTTGTATTAATGCACTTAATAATTTCAATGGTTTAGTTGATACATTAAATGATTTCGCAGTTAGTAATAAAAAACCACTTCTTGGAATTTGTGTAGGATTACAAATGTTTGCAGACATTGGATATGAGGAAACTGAAACTAAAGGGCTTGGCTGGATATCTGGAAAGGTATCAAAAATAGATAATAAAAATGGAGAGTATAAACTGCCCCATATTGGCTGGAATCAAATTAATATTGTTAAAGATAGTAAAATTTTTAAAAATATAGAAAATAATTCTCATATGTATTTTGTACATAGTTATGAATTTATTCCTGAAGATAAAAGTGTAATTTCAGCAACAACAGATTATTCATCAAATATTGTTTGTTCAGTTGAAAAGGAAAATATTTTTGGGACCCAATTTCACCCTGAGAAGAGTGATAAAATTGGACTGAAAATAATTAGTAATTTTATTGATCTATAAATGAAAATATTCCCAGCAATAGACATTAAAGACAAAAAGTGTGTGAGGTTAGTTAAAGGAGACTTTGATAACAAAACTGAATACGGAATGTCGCCAGTTGAACAAGCTGGAAAATATAAAGATCATGGGTTTAAAAATCTTCATATAGTTGATTTAGATGGTGCTTTAAATGGAGAAACAGTTAATTTAGATATCATTCAAGAGATAGTAAAAAAATTTGATCTTAAAATAGAAATTGGTGGAGGTATCAGAAATTTTGAAAGTATTCAGAAATATACCGATGTTGGTGTTGAAAAAGTTATTTTGGGTAGTGCCGCAATAAAAGATAAAAATTTTTTAAAAGAAGCTTGTGATAAATTTCCAAATAAAATTGCTTTAGGGTTAGATGCAAAAGATGGATATTTATCGGTTTCAGGTTGGAAAGAAAATTCAAACCAATTAATTCTAGATTATTTGAAAGAAGTTAATGATTATGGTGCAAGTAGGTTGATTTATACTGATATTAATAGAGATGGAATGAAGCAAAGTCCTAATTTTGAAGAGACAGCAAAGATTGCTAATACATCAAATTGTCCAGTAATTATATCGGGTGGAGTTTCATCAATAGATGATATTAAAAAAGCTAAGAAATATAATAATAAGAACATCGAAGGTATCATAGTAGGGAAAGCTATCTATGATGGGGATATTAAATTAGAAGAATTAGTGAAGGAATTAGATGCTTAAAAACAGAATTATACCTTGTTTAGATGTTAAAAATGGACGTGTTGTAAAAGGAATTAACTTTGTTGATCTGCAGGATGCAGGTGATCCCGTCGAACAAGCTAAAATTTATTCAGACGGTGGAGCAGATGAAATTTGTTTTTTAGATATTACTGCATCAAATGAAAATAGAGATACTATTTATGATGTTGTAGAGAAAACGTCTAAGAAATGTTTTGTTCCTCTGACAGTTGGAGGCGGTGTTAGAAGTGTTGAGGATATCAATAAACTACTGAACTGTGGTGCAGACAAAGTATCAATCAATACTGCTGCAGTTCAAAACCCAGAAGTAGTAGAAGAAAGTTCTAAAAAATTTGGCTCACAATGTATTGTGGTAGCAATAGATGCTAAAAAAAGTGGGGACAAATGGGAAATATTTACTCATGGTGGAAGAAACAATACTGGAATTGATGCCATAGAATTTGCAAAAAAAATGGAAGATAGTGGAGCAGGCGAGCTTCTAGTTACTTCTATGGATCGGGATGGTACCCAAGTTGGTTATGATATAGAACTTATGTCTAAGATATCTTCTTTGGTAAATATTCCAGTTATTGCTTCAGGTGGAGTAGGGAATCTAGATCATTTAGTTGATGGAATTAAATTAGGAAATGCAAGCGCAGTTTTAGCAGCATCAATATTTCACTATGGCAAACATTCTGTAAAAGAAGCTAAGGAGTATTTGGATTCAAAAGGAATTCCTGTTAGAATTTAATATGCTTAACACATTAGAAAACTTAATTAAACTTGCACGAGATAGAAAATCTTCACCTATTGAAGGTTCTTATACTAATAAGTTGCTTACAGATAAATCATTAAGTAAAGCAAAAGTTTTAGAAGAAGTTGATGAATTAATTGAGGCTGTAGAAAAAAATTCTAATAAAATTCATGAAGCTGCAGATGTATTTTACCACTTGCTAATGTATTTAGAGGCAAATGATGTAAAAATTGAAGAAGTAATGTCAGAGCTAGAAAAAAGAAAAAAATGAGTTACGACGATAATAATATTTTTGCAAAAATTTTACGTGGAGAGATCCCTTGTAATAAAATTTACGAAGATGATTTTGTTCTTTCATTTTACGATATTAATCCACAGAAAAAAATTCATGCTTTAGTAATTCCTAAAGGTAAATATATTGATTTAGATGATTTTAGTTTGAATGCCTCTCCAGAAGAGATGGTTGGATTATTAAAGGGCATTAATATAGTTGCTAAAAAGCTTGGTATTTCAACAGAAGTAGGCAAAGGCTATAGAGCTTTAGCAAACATTAGTGATCACGGTGGTCAAGAAGTGCCTCATTTACATTTTCATTTATTTGGAGGAGAACGAGTTGGGAAAATGGTGGAGTGACAGAAGAAGTTAAAAGAAATTACTTAGAAATTAATTCACTTCAAGATCTAATCGAAGGAAACAAACCATCTAAAGATTATTCTTTAAGTTTAATAAAACCAATTAATTTTCAACTAAATAAATTTTTTTACAAAAATATTGGTAAAAATCATAAGTGGGTAGATAGACTTACTTGGTCAGAAGAAAAATGGATTAATTATGTTTCCTCTAAAAATGTTAATTCATATATTTTAAAACATAAGGATGATTTAGTAGGATTTTTTGAATTAATTTTTCATCCAGAAAATAGTGAAACAGAAATTGCATATTTTGGAATTTTAGAAGAATATCAAAATAAAAAATTAGGATCCTTTTTATTGTCAGAAGCCATTAAAAAATCTTTTGTAAACAATACCAAACGAGTTTGGGTGCATACTTGTTCTTTAGATCACAAAAATGCTTTAAGTAATTATATTTCAAGAGGCATGAAAATATTTAAAACTGAAATATTAAATATTTAATTTTGAGCAGGTATATTAAATAAATTCTTAGACAGTACCCTGTTTTTTCTAATAGATGAAAGGAAGGTAATATTAAAATTTTGATACATGTCTGTGTTTTGCCAACCAATCAAATCATACGTTTGTTTGTCAAAAAATATACTTATCTCGTTATTATTTTCTAAAATTGTAAAATTAATTAGATTATTGTCGATTTTTCTTTCTTTTAAAGATTTAATTTTATTGATTAGAATATTTTTATCCAAAATAATATTTAAGGGAGTTTTTTCTAAAGGATACCGATAATAGCTCGAAATAGTTTTAACAACTAAAGATTTTCCATTCGAAACTAAAATTTTATTATTACTTCTTGCATATTCACAAAATATTTTTTTTGGATATTCTATTGTACAGCTACCATTCTCTATTTTACCATTAACATTTTGTTCAAATTTAAAATCTAAATTTTTAGTATTTTTAAGATTTTGAATAATTTTTTTTTTGACATCAGCATTTGAATTAAGTGTTAAAAAAAAGAAAAATATTGTTAAAAAAAATCTTAACATCAGAGAAGGTCTCTTTTACCTACATGATTAGCTTTACTTACAATTCCATCTGTTTCCATCATATCAATAATTCTTGCAGCTCTGTTGTAACCAATTTGGAGTTTCCTTTGTAAAAAAGAAGTGGAAGCCTTTCCCTCTGATCTTATAATTTCTAAAGCTTGTTGATATAGTTCGTCTTTATCACCTAGATTTAGATTATCACCCATCTCCTTTTCATCTGCAAAATTTAAAATTTCATCCACATAATCAGGCTCAGCCTGTGATCTTAAAAAATTGTTTATTTGTTCAATTTCACCATCTGAAACGAAAGGAGCATGAATTCTCACTATACGATTAGCAGAAGACATATATAGCATATCTCCTTTTCCTAATAATTGCTCTGCTCCTTGCTCACCCAAAATTGTTCTACTATCTATTTTTGAAGTAACTTGAAATGATATCCTTGTTGGAAAATTTGCTTTAATTGTTCCAGTAATTACATCAACACTAGGTCTTTGAGTGGCCATAATGATATGAATTCCTGCTGCTCTTGCCATTTGTGATAATTTTTGGATATAGTTCTCAATTTCTTTACCTGCTACCAACATTAAATCCGACATTTCATCAACAACAACAACTATGTAGGGCATTGGAAGTTTGTGTTTTGTATTATAGCTATCGATATTTCTGACTCCTTCTTTAGTCATAAGTCTATATCTACTCTCCATTTCCTTAACTACCCAACCAAGAACAGACGCAGCTTTTTTAGCTTCTGTTATTACAGGACACAATAAATGTGGAATGCCTTCATATGTTGAAAGCTCAAGCATTTTCGGATCTATTAAAATAAACTTACATTTTTCAGGAGTATGTCGATAGAGAAGAGATAAAATAATAGTGTTGATGCAGACCGATTTACCTGATCCTGTAGTACCTGCGATAAGTAGATGAGGCATTGATGACAAATCACCGACTATAGGTTTACCAGAAATACTTTTTCCTAATGCAATCGGCAATTTAATGTCTCTTTTTTTAAAATCAGGATTGTTTAAAATTTCGCTTAAATAAACATTTTCTCTAACATTGTTTGGCAGTTCAATACCAACAGTATTACTTCCAGGTATTGTAGCTATTCTTGCAGACTCTGAACTGGTATTTCTTGCAATGTCGTCAGATAAATTAATTATTTTTGAAACCTTTACACCAGCTGCTGGCTCAAACTCATTTAAAGTTACCACAGGTCCATGGCTAACTTTCTTGATGTTTCCATTAACGCCAAAATCTAAGAGAATTTTTTCTAAAAATTCAGGATCTTGTGTTTCACTTTTTTCAAGATTTTCTCTTTCTTTTTTAGAAGGAGTTTTCAATAAATCCAAGTCTGGTAATTTAAATTTAGGTGAATTTTTGCTTTTATTCTCAGCCTTAATAAAAGGCAAATCTTCTTGAATAAGATTTTTTATTTCTTCTTGAGGGATATATTCACTAATTACTTCACTTTTATCAGTATAATTTTTTCTTTCTTTTTTTGTAAAAAATTTATTTAAACTTTTTATTAATTCATAAAATTTTATTGGATGAAAATTAACACTTATTAAAAATAAAAAAATATTTAAAATAATTAACAAATAATAAGAAATTACCTCGTTAATTAAAATTATTGAATTTAAAAATGTTTGATTTAAATAAGCACCTATAAAGCCGCCATTGCCATTTATATATAGGGTAAACGCTTCTGAATAAAAATGTGCAAAAAATAAAGTTCCAAATATAGAATAAATTATTGTAAAGAATATATTTTCAATTATTAAAAAAAATTCTTTACTTCTAATAATGTTGATACCAGTTATAATTAAAGTAAATGAGAAGAAATACGAAATTAGGCCTATTGATTGAAAAAATACATCTGAAACAAAACTTCCTTGAAAACCCAAAATATTTTCAATTTTTGTGCTTTCTGGAAAAATGAAATTAGGGTCTTCCGGTGAATAGGTTATCAGTGCCAATAATAATAAAACCCCAGCACAAAAAACAGTTATTCCGAAAATTTCCGCTATTCTTTTAATAGTGAAATTAGCAAACAAATTAGCTGTTTTTTTTATATCCATATTTATGAATCAATTTTACCACTTTGTATCATCTAATTTTTGTTGTTAAAATTAAAAATAATATGAGAGTTTGTATACTTGGATCAGGTTTAACTGCTTTAACTTTAGCAAAAACTTTAGTTAATCAAAATATTTTTGTTGATTTAATTTCATCGAATAAAAATCATAAAATTAATCATTCTAGAAC
>CACKZG010000014.1 GCA_902604545.1 uncultured Pelagibacteraceae bacterium | reverse complement strand
CAGGTCTAGGTACTATTAAATCAGAGGTTGATGCTGAGTTTAATTTTGAAAGAGGTTCCGTTGGTTTAGCGAGAACCTTAAAATATGATACTGAAGATAGTCAGTTTTTTATTATTCTTGATGATGAGCCACTATTTGAGGGCGAATACACTCCAATAGGAAAAGTGATTTATGGTATCAAAGTAATAGAAAAAATTAGATATTCTCATAGATCTGAATATGTCCTTAGACCTAATTTTATAAATACAGTTAGAATGCTTAAGTAAAAATTAATTAACTAATGGCTTACCGGTTGCGAGCGTATGTTTAATTCTATCTTGAGTTTCCTTAGTCTCAATCAGTCTCATAAAAGCATCCAGTTCCAATTTGTATAAATCATCTTCTGATAATGTTTTTTCAATTGAAGTATCACCACCACTCAATACATGAGCTAATGCTTGTGCTACTTTTAAACCATGATCTAGTATAACTTTATCATTATATAATTTATCCAAAATTTTATTCATTTCACGAAGAACTGTTTTTCCTGGAAGATTAAATTTTAATTCTGATGGGGGTTTGAAGTCTTTATTGCTATTTAAAATTTCCATTGAAACTTCTAATAAACTATTTCTATTCATAATTTTTTTATCTTGAGGTTTTAGATATTTCATGGGCTCTGCTTCAACTGGTGAAGTAGCAGTTTTACCGTAACCGATTATATCAAATACTTTAAGAGGTGCATAATTGGGGTCTTTTTTAGCTGCATCTGTATCTAACCATCTTGCAAGCATTTCTTTACATCCACCACCCGCTGGAATTAAACCAACAATAGTTTCTACTAAACCAACAACTATATTTGTGTGAGAAGCTACAAAATTACTTTGCACCATTACTTCAAAACCTCCACCAAGTGTTAGACCTGAAGGTGCTGAAATTACAGGATGTTCGGAATACTTTAAGTGCTTACATGTTTCTTGAAAATACTTAATGAATTTTTCAATAGATTTAAAATCACCTTTATTAGCAAAATCCATAGTATAAGTTAAATTTACACCAGCAGAAAATTGCATGCTCTCATTGATAATAATTAAAGGCTTGTCGGTTGCTTTTTTAAGTGCATCCATTGAGTCGTAATCAAGTGCATTAGCTTTCGTAGTAAACTCAACAATATTGTAATCTTTAAAACGATAAACTTGAGCAGAATTGTTTCCATCAATACTCATAGCTTTTTTCTTAACTTTTCCTAGCGTTTCAATCTCAGTATATTTTTGTCTAGAACCATAAAAATTTTGATCTTTACTTATAGATAATTTTTCTAAAAACTCATTTCCTTTAAATTCATCAATTTTACTAAAAAAATTTTCAACACCTATTTCTTCTAACATTTCAAACGGACCTTTTGCCCAATTAAAGCCTAATCTCATTGCTTCATCTATATCGTTAAATTCTTTAGTAATTCCTGGCACTAAAGATGAAGAATATTTTATAATCTTTGAAATAACAGACCAAGCATACTCACCAAATTTGTCATCTCTTGAGATTAAAGTTTTTAAATCTACTTTATCAGTACCAATATTAATTTTTTTGCTTACAGAATATTCCCATGTTTCAAGATTTATTGCCTCCATAACTTTGGTTGCACCGGTTTTGTTCATTCGGTAAAAACCACCTTTACCTTTTCGACCAGTATAACCCGTCTCAATTAATTTTTTTACAAGAGGAATTTCTTTAGCAACTTCTTGGAAGGGGTCATTTTCAGACAGCTCCTTAATAAAACTTTTTAAAACATCAGCCATTAAATCAATTCCAATTAAATCATAAAGGCCAAAAACTCCTGTTTTTGGAATACCCATTGGTCTTCCAAATATTGCATCGGCTTCTTCAATGCTAAGTTTCATTTTAAAAGCTTCTGTCATTGCAACTTGCATTGCAAAAACACCTATTCTATTACCTAAAAAACCTGGTGTGTCATTACAAACAATCGCTCCTTTACCTAATTCTATTTCACAAAACTTCTTGAGCGAATTAATTTTCTCTAAATCATTATTTTCATTTTTTACTATCTCCAACAAACCCATGTATCGAACTGGATTAAAAAAATGAGTAATACAAAAATCTTTTTTTTCTTCTGAATTTAATTTTTCAGATAAAACTTTGATAGGAATAGATGATGTGTTAGATGAAACTATTGCTCCATCTTTTCTATTTTTAAAAATTTTTTCATATATATTATGTTTAATATCAATTCTCTCAACTACTGCCTCAACAATCCAATCAGCATCTTTAACAACATCAAAGTTATCATTAATGTTACCAACTTTAATATTGTCTATTTTTGATTTATCTAACAATAATGGTGGTTTTGACTTGAATATTCTGTCTCTTGCCTTTTCTGAAATCTCAGTTGTTAAATCTAAAAGAGTTACCGGAATTTTCGCATTACATAAGTGTGCTGCAATTCCACTTCCCATTGTTCCTGATCCAATCACAACGACTTTTTTAATATCCATAATTATAAATATTCTATATTGAAAAAATTAATTAAGTAAAATAATTATCTATTGATCCCTCTTAGTCTCTCGGATCTTCTTCTTAATAATTCTGCAGTTACTAATATTAGAGTAGACATAACAATCAAGCATGTTGCCACAGCCATAATAGTTGGACTTAACTGTTCTCTTAATCCAACCCACATTTGAATTGGGATAGTAGTATTTTCTAATCCAGCTAAGAATAGTACTACTACTACTTCATCAAATGATGTAACGAATGCGAATAAAGCTCCAGATATTACACCAGGCATAATTAGTGGCAATGTGATTTTCATAAACGTATTTACTGGATTACTGCCTAAGCTTGCAGCTGCTCTGGTTACACTATGATCAAAGCCTGACAAAGTTGCTGTAACAGTGATTACTACAAATGGAGTTCCTAAGATTATATGAGATAGAACAATTCCTGTATGAGTAGCGGCTAAGCCAACTTTTGCCATAAAAAAGAAAATTGCCGTACCAGATATAATTAGAGGGACAATCATTGGTGAAATTAATAAGGCCATAAAAGCGGCTTTATATGGCATATGCCTACTACTTAAACCTAAAGCTGCAACAGTACCAAGAATTGTTGATCCTATTGTTGCAAAGAAAGCAATAATTAAACTATTTTTTGTTGCAAGTCCCCATGGATTTTTTGTACCGAAAATCATATCTTCATACCATCTTAGAGAGAAACCTTCAGGATCAAGTGCTAACATTTTTGCTGAAAAGTGAATGTATTGTTCAGCGTTAAATGAAAGTGGCAAGATTACAAACAATGGTGCAATCAAAAAGAAGAATACTAAAAAACAAAAAGTTAAATATGTGTAGTGCCATATTCTATAATTTAGTGGAGTGTGATTTGGTAATGCCATAATTATCCTAATTTAATATTATCTATACCCACTAATTTATTATAAACCCAATATATGGCCAACACTCCTACTAAAAGCATTGTTCCAAGCGCTGAAGCAAAAGCCCAGTCAAGTGAACTCTTCATGTGATAAGCTATATTATTACTAATTAAAGATCCACTTGCTCCACCTACTAATGCTGGAGTAATGTAATAACCAATTGCTAAAATAAATACTAGCAAACTACCTGCACCAATCCCTGGAATTGTTAAAGGAAAATAAATTTTAAAAAAAGAGACTAGAGGAGTTCCTCCTAATGACTTTCCGGCCCTCATTAAACTTGGAGAGATAGTTTTCATTACACTATAAAGCGGTAGAACCATAAATGGGAGAAGAATTTGTGTCATGGCAACAAAGGTACCAATTACATTATACATTAATTCAGGCCTATTATCATCTGCGGCCCAACCCAGCCAAACAATCAAATCGTTAATAGGTCCTTGTTGTTGAAGCAATACCATCCAACTTGATGTCCTAACTAACAGTGATGTCCAAAAAGGGAGCAGTACACAAATCATCAGCAAGTTGCTGTATTTCATTGGTAAAGTCGCTAATAAATGAGCAATTGGATACGCAAGAATAAAACAAAAAATTGTCACCCAGAAAGCTACATTTATTGTCCTCAGCCAAAGTGTTTTATAAATTCGTCTATCTTCATCTTGCTGTATAATATTTCTACTTTCATCAAATTTTAAATCAACACCTTTTAAGTATTTGGCATATGACCAATTTGGTGCTGTATTCTTTAAAGCAACTAAATATTCAGATTGGCCCCATCTTTTGTGAATTTTAATAAACTGTTCTTTATAATTGCCCTCTTCAAGTTTATCTATTTTTCGTATTGTCTTTTTTATTAAGCTACTAAAACCTGACTTTTCATAATTTAATCTTGCTATGATTTTTCCAAATGTTTTATTTTTTTTTAACAAACTTAGATCTTCATAAAGTCCTTCATAAACAGGTTCTTCTGGTAAATCTTTTCCATCCCATTTCTCCATAGCTATAAATGTTTTTGGAAGCATTTTGGTGATCATACGATCATCAACGCTTCTAAACAGCATATCCCCGATTGGAAATATATAGATAATTAAGATAAATAAAAATAATGGAGCTACAAGAAAAAGAGCTTTTAACTTATTTTTACGCTCAGCTTTTTTAAGACTTTCCTGAAGAGGTATCCCATCAGACGATAAAATTTGTTCTTGGCTCATAATAAAAAAGGGCAGTTATAATAACTGCCCTTTCAATATAGTATAAAAAACTATTCTATAAAACTAAATTATAGACTAGCTTTCATTGCTTCCCACTTCTCATTAATCTCATCCTGGTTATCTGCCCAATAGTCCGGATTCATAAGAATGTGACTTTTTAAGTTAGCTGGTGCTGTTGGCATATGTGGTACCATGTTAGTCTTACCATCTTTAAACCAAGGCTCTCCTGCTTCCATAATTGCAATTGAAGATTTTCTCCAAGGTGCGTAAGCAATATATTTAGCACTTCCTGCTAAACCTTCAGTACTTGTCATTTCCGCAAGTACTTTCATTGCATCACCACTAGCGTAGTTTGGACCATCTTTAACTAATGCAAAATATTCATAGTCAAGAATTTGGGCGTCCCAAACTTGAACAAGTGGAGTTCCTTCCATTTGCGCGTTAAAGAATCTACCATTCCAACCAGTAGCCATTACCACTTCTCCATTAGCTAATAGTTCTGGGGGTTGAGCTCCAGCATTCCAGAACACACATCCACCATTAGGATCTGTACATAATGCTTTAATTTTATTTAAAGCTCTATCAATACCAGCACCTTCCATTTTTCTGTAAAGTAAGTCTCCACCAGCTTGTGATCCGCTAGCTTTTACTCCATCAGCAACCAATGCTATCTCTAAGTTAGACATTGCACCTTTGTATATTGCTCTTTTTCCTGGAAACTTTTTAGTATTAAAGAAATCTTTAATCGTTCTTGGTTTTTTATCTCCAATTGTTGAATCATTATAAGCAAAGTTCCAAGAGTACAGAATGTTTCCAACTGCACATTTAGAAGGCATACCTGTAAAGAAGTCTTGACTTGCAGGTGTTCCATCTGGAGCTGGCAAGAAGTCTTTATCGAAATCAAATTCATGGAAAATACCCTCGTCACATCCAATAATTGTATCTTTTGCATACACATCCATGATGTCCCAAGTAATTTTTCCAGCTTCTTTTTGAGCTTTAATTTCTGATAATCCACCAGTGTAGTCTACCCAATTAACTGGGATACCTAATTTTTTAGCTGTAGGATCACCATAACCCAATTTTTGTGACTCTGTATAAGCTCCACCCCAAGACACTACAGTTACTGCAAATGCTGAAGTTGTTACAGACAGTACAAAAGAAAGAGCAAGTAATAATTTACTTAATTTTTTCATTTATTCTCCTTTTAAACGTTAACGTTTTTTATTTTATAAAATGAAATTAAAACAAGATAGCAAAGCTTAGTCAACAGCTGATTCCAGTCAATTTAGCCTCTTGTTTATTAAGCTTTTTTATTGAAATTATAAATTATTATTTTGGATCTAAAGCACGACAATCAATACTATTCCATCCAATATTTATTTCTTTACCTTCTTTAATATCCATTCTGTTTGAACTATTCGGAACTTTAAGGATAAAATTTTTATTACCCAATAAATCTACTCTTAATCTTGTGTGATCACCATGATAAATAACTTCTTCAATATTTCCTTTGTAATTATTGTCCATTTTAGTTTCTGGATCAATCAATGCTCTTTCAGGTCTTAAAGAGACTGTAGTTTTTTCTCCTTTTGTTTTTGCTACGATTGGATTAGCTAAAATTTCTGTACCTGAATTTAATTTGACTTTGCATTTATCACCTGAGACTTCTGATATTTCTCCACCAAAGGTATTATTTTCACCAATAAATTCTGCAACAAAAGAATTAACTGGTTTTTCATATAATGCATCAGGGCTAGAAAGCTGTTGTACTTTTCCATCATTGAAAACAGCTATTCTATTAGACATTGTTAAGGCTTCAGTTTGGTCATGTGTAACATATACAACTGTTACACCAATGTTTTCATGAATATGTTTAATTTCATATTGCATACTCTCTCTTAAATTTTTATCTAAAGCTCCAAGAGGCTCATCCATTAAAACTAATTGAGGATCAAATACTAAAGATCTTGCAACAGCAACTCTTTGTTGTTGACCACCTGATAATTGCATCGGCATTCTAGCTTCAAATCCTTGAAGTGATACCATTGAAAGAGCTTTATCAACTTTTTTATCAGCTTCATCTTTAGGAATTTTTCTAACTCTTAATGGAAATGCTAAATTTTCATAAACAGTCATGTGAGGAAACAATGCATAATTTTGAAACACCATTCCAATCCCTCTTTTGTGTGGAGGAATATCTGAAATAACTTTATTGTCTAAATAAATTTGTCCATTGGTTGGAGTTTCAAATCCAGCTAACATCATTAAACATGTAGTCTTACCTGAACCAGATGGTCCAAGCATGGTAACAAACTCTCCTTCTTCAATATCTAGATTAAGACCTTTAACAACTAATTGTTTACCATCGTAACTTTTATCTACATTTTCAAATTTTACGAATTCTTTATTTTTACTCATGTAATTACCTTAAACATTTGTAAATTGATTTGTCAAAAACTTTTAACATTACAAAAGTAAGTTTATATTAATAATATATCTAGCTGTTGCATCAGTTTGAACTACACTACAATGTTTTTCCAATCCATCAAAAATCATTAATCTATTAGCTACAGATTTAACTTTTTTGCCGTTTTCGAATAAAGTAAACCCATTATTAGTATTCACATAAAATATACAAACCTTATGATTAAAGTTGTAATCAACATGAAAAGGATCTGGTTTTTGCTTTTCCCGTCTTGGGTATAGTGAAGATCTTACCCGTAAAATTTGACTGTAATTCAGCTTTTTTTTTATACACTCCATCAATCTACTTACTTTCTGATAATCAGGGCTAATTAAAAATCTCTCTTTAAATGTGTTTGGGTCACGATCAGTAAAACTATGAACAAAATATCCATCTTTATCATTATCTCGACCATCTTTATGAGCAATAAAATCAACAAATCTCCATTGAGATCTTGGTGACATTAAAAATTTTCTTAATTCCTCAAAATCATCTTCATTTAAAAAATTGTCTACAATCTCTATTTTACTCATTAAAAATTATTTTATTTTGAGTTCTTTAGGATAATTACAAAATAATTCAGAACCAGTGCCTGTCACTCTAATCGCTTCTGAAGCTTCTACTCCCCAATCTCCAAACTGCATTACTGCAATCATATGAAAACAAACATTTGGTTCAAGTACTGTCATATCTCCTTTATAGATATTTAATGTATGTTCTCCCCAATCTGGAGGATAACCAATTCCAATTGAATATCCTGTTCTTGATTTTTTTTCTATCCCATATTTATCTAAAATTTTCCAAAAAGCTTGTGCAACATCATCTGCTGTGTTGCCAGGCTTGATAGCGCTTATTCCTGTATTCAGTGCTTCTATAGTTTTATTCATAGTGTCTATTTTTTTTTGATCGGGTTTACCTAACAAAATTGTTCTTGCCATTGGAGCATGATACCTTTTATAAACTCCAGATAATTCAATTATTGTTGCTTCTCCCTCAACAAACTTATCTTGGGTGGCTGTTAAATGTGATGCTGATGTGCCTTTTCCAGTTGGAAGTAATGTTGTAATACTTGAGTATTCTCCTCCAAATTCCTCTGTACCATAAAATAAAGTCTTTTGAATTTCCCCTACTGCATCGCACTGTCTAACTCCTGGATTAATAACTTCCATAGCAGTCTTCATCCCTTTTTCTGTAATTTTTGCTGCAGATTTCATAAAACCAATTTCAGCATCTGATTTAACTAATCTTGCCCAGTTAACTAAACGATCACTATTTTTGATTTTTGCATTAGGTAATCCTTGTTTTATTTTTTCATAACAAAATGCAGTAAAATAATGTGCATCCATCTCAACACCTATATTTAGCTTATCCCACTTTCGCTCTTTAATTATTTCAACTAAATTGTCATAGGGATGTTTTGGCCATGTGTGAATATAATTTTCATCGTAGACAATGATATTTTCATTTTTTAAGTAAGTTTTTATATAAGCTCCACCCGCGTCTTGTGCTCTCACAAAACATAGTGGTTCATCTGCATTTACATGAACAATAGCACATTGAGCATAATAAAAAGACCAAGCATCATAGCCTGTTAAGTAATTCAAATTGTTTGTGTCATGTGAGATTAAAAGCTCGATGCCTTTTTCTTGCATCATTTTTTGAACTTTTTTTAATCTTTGCTTATATTCTTCTTTTGTGAATAGCATTAATTAACTTGGAATAATTTTCCAAATCCTTCTACTGAATTATTTTTTTTTATTTTTACAAGGGTGTCCCAAATCAATGCCTGATTACTAGATAAAACTATAGTATTTAATTTTTTTTCTAATTTATCTATAATTTCTAAAACTGGTAGAGCAGTACATGAAACAAACAAAGCATCTGCTCCATTCAAATCTATTTTTGAGAGAACATCATATAAATAATCTTGATCAACTTTTCCAATGTCATAATCATCTTGAATATCAAAGTATGAATTTGAAGTAACTTCAAAACCTTCACTTTTAAAATAATCTAAAACATCATCATTTAATTTTTTGCTATATGGTGTAAAAATTGAAACTTTCTTAATATTTAATTTCTTTAATGCTTTAATAGCTGCGGTACTAGGAGTTGAAACTTCTGCCATAGGCTTTGCGACTTTGACTTTTTGTTCTATTGAGTCATGACCGGCTGCAATAGTCCCCGAAGTACATCCGTAAACTACACAATCCAAATCTTGATCAGGCAAAATATCTTTAGTGACTTCTGTCACTTTATTGGCCATTTTGATCAGGTTTTCTTTCGTGAGAGGGTTGTAGCATTCAATACGATTAACAAAAAAGTCAATTTTCCTATTTTTAATCACATTAATAAAATCTTTTTCAATCATAAAGTCACTTGCAAGAACAATTAAGCCTACTCTAGGATTGGCTTGGCTGATAAACTTTGGATCTATTTTTGTTGAATTCATATTTTAAAAAGTGAATATATCACAAGTTCTTTAATAAGCATTAATAATAAAAGTAGGCATGAATATAAAAGATACTTTTGTTGCTTCTCTTGTGCCTATTTTTTTAGGCTTTGGTTTTGTTATAGCAAAACCTGCTTTTGAGTCTTTCCCTCCTATTCTTTTAATGGGTATAAGATTTATGTTTGCTGCATCATTATTAATTTGGTGGTTTCCAATTCCTAAAGGATATTTAAAAAGAATATTTGCTGCATCATTAGTAGCTAATACTTTGCAATATAGTATTACTTATTCTGGTTTAGATTTAATTGATGCTTCCGCAGCAGTTCTTTTGGTTCAAACAGAAGTTCCATTTGGAGTTATTTTTGCTTTCTTTATTCTTAGAGAAAAACCAACTATTAGAGCTTTGATTGGAATAGCAATTGCCTTTGTAGGTGTTTATATTTTAACTGGATCTCCAAACCTAGATGGAAAATTTATTGGAATTGGTCTTACAATTTTAGGATCTGCTGTATGGGCTCTTGGGCAAGTTATGGTTAAACCTTTAAGTAAACAAATAAATCCATTAGCTTTAGTTGCTTGGTTGGCGTTATTCTCTGGACCAATTTTAGTGATACTGTCTGCAATAATTGATGGGAATACAATTAATTATTTAACAAATGCAAAATTTGATCATTGGATTATTGCAATTTATATTGGTTTCATTATGCAACCTATTACTTATGGTTGTTTCTATTACGTTTTAAAAAACAACCCTCTTTATAAAGTTCTTCCTATTGTTACCATGGGTATACCGCCAACAGGATTATTGGCTGCGATTTTCCTTTTAGGTGAAAAACCAACTCCAGAATTGTTTATAGGTGGAGGAATAATAATAGTGGGTGTAATTTTAATTGTATTTACAAAAAATAAAAAAGAAGAGGAAATAAAATGAAAATAGGTTTTATTGGATTGGGAAATGTAGGGGGTAAACTTGCTGGAAGTTTACTAAGAAATAATTTTGATGTTACTGTTAGAGATATAGATGAAAATTTAACAAATGAATTTAAAAAGCTAGGTTCTAAAATTGCAAAATCTCCTAAAGAATTAGCAGAACAAACTGATCTAATTATTACTTCACTTCCTTCCCCTGAAGTATCTGCGAAAGTTATGGAAAGTGAAGATGGAATTATAAATGGATTATCAGAGAATAAAATTTGGTTAGAAATGAGTACAACAGATGAAAACGAAGTTAAGAGACTTGGTGAAAAAGTAATATCAAAAAAAGCCATCCCGCTAGATGGTCCTGTCAGTGGAGGATGTCATAGAGCAGCCACAGGAAATATCGCAATATTTGTAGGTGGAGAAAGAAAAGCTTTTGAAAAAATATTGCCTGCCTTAACTGTAATGGGTAGAAAAGTTTTACATACTGGGGAGTTAGGTAGTGCATCAGTTCTTAAAGTTATAACAAATTATTTGGCATCAGTTCATTTGGTAGCTTTAGGTGAGGCGTGGACTGTTGCGAAAAAATCAAATTTAGATCTAAATAAAACATTTAAAGGTATAGCAGTTTCATCTGGAAATTCGTTTGTACATGAAACAGAAAGTCAGGTTATTTTAAATGGTTCTTATAATATTAATTTCACAATGGATCTTGTTCTAAAAGATACTGGGTTATTCGATAATCTGGCAAAGAAATTAAATGCTCCATTAGAGATTTCTCCAAAGATAGTTGAGATATTTAAAGATGGACAAAAAAAATATGGTTCAAGAGCATGGTCATCAATGATTGTGAAAAGAATGGAAGATTTAAATAAAATTAATTTTAGAGCCGAAGGTTTTCCTGATGAGCTTGTGGATAATGAAGCGGAAGAAAAAGGCTATGAAATTTAATTAATATGTTAGAATTATTAAATGTTAGATAAAAGAAAATTTTACATAAACGGAAAATGGATTGACCCAGTAGAAAAAAATGATTTTGAGGTGATCAATCCTTGTAATGAAGATCCTTTTGCAATTATTTCATTAGGATCAAAAAAAGATACTGACAATGCTGTTAAAGCTGCAAAAACTGCTTTTGAAACTTGGAAAGAAACTAGCAAAAAAGAAAGGCTTGATTTACTTGAGAAATTATTAGCAGTTTATAAAAAAAGATTTATTGAAATGGCAGAGGCTATCTCTTTGGAAATGGGAGCACCAATGGATTGGGCCTCGGATGTTCAAACCGGATCAGGCCAGGCACATTTAGAAGATTTTATTTTAAGATTGAAAGAATTTAATTTTGATGAACAATTTGATCAAAAATCAAACAACCATATTTGTTATGAACCAATTGGTGTATGTGGATTAATTACTCCATGGAATTGGCCAATAAACCAAATAGCTCTTAAAGTCGTCCCAGCATTTGCAACAGGGTGTACGATGATACTTAAACCATCTGAAATAGCTCCAATCTCTGGAATGTTGTTTGCTGAAATGATTGATGAAGTTGGATTTCCTGATGGTGTATTTAATCTAGTAAATGGTAATGGGGCAGGTGTTGGAACACAAATATCTAGTAATCCTGATATTGATATGGTTTCTTTTACAGGATCAACTCGTGCTGGAAAACTTATTTCAAAAAATGCTGCAGAAACAATTAAAAGAGTTTGTCTAGAGCTTGGAGGCAAAGGTGGAAATATAGTTTTTGCAGATAGTTACAAAAATGCTGTTCGAGATGGCATAAGAAATGTAATGAGTAACTCTGGTCAATCTTGTGATGCACCGACAAGAATGCTGGTTGAAAAATCTATTTATAAAAGAGCAGTTGAGGAGGCAGTTGATGAAGCAAATAAAATAAAAGTAGATCAATCTTCAAAGAAAGGAGATCATATAGGTCCTGTAATATCAAAAACTCAATATGACAAGATCATTAATTTAATTGAAAGTGGAATTTCCGAAGGTGCAACGTTAGCAGCCGGTGGTCCAGAGTTACCTAACGGATTAAATAAAGGTTATTTTATAAAACCAACAATTTTTACAAATGTTACAAACGACATGAGAATAGCTAAAGAAGAAATCTTTGGTCCAGTTCTATCTATTATTCCGTTTGAAACTGAAGATGAAGCAGTAAACATTGTTAATGATACTTCTTATGGTTTGGGGAATTATTTACAGACAGAAGATAGAGAAAAAGCACATAGAGTTGCTAAAAAATTAAGATCTGGTTGTGTATATATTAACGGTAATGCAGCTGATGCTGGAACCCCTTTTGGAGGTTACAGACAATCAGGAAATGGTAGAGAGGGGGGTGTTTGGGGTCTTGATGAGTATCTGGAAGTTAAAACTGTTACCGGATGGAAATAAAAATTTATGCATTTAATCCATCGCGGGATTGTTAACAAAAAATATAAAGAAAACCTTTTAAATTCATTTAAACAATCATTTAAAAAAGGATTTGGAATAGAAACCGATATACATGCAACTAAAGATCAAAAATTTATCTGTTATCACGACTTTACTTTAAAAAAGATTTTCAAAAAAAAACAAAGTATTAAAAACTTAAATTATAAAAAGATAAAAGAGATCAGTCTTAAAGATAATAAACCAATTCCTCTACTCCAAGATTTATTAAAGATATCAAAAAATAAATTCTATTTATTTATTGAGATTAAGCCTAAATTCTCAACAAAACTGCTAAAAAAACTAATTAATGAGACATCTAAATATTCAAAATGTGTTTTTATATCCTTTAAACATCAAAATATTTTTAAGATTTTAAAATTAAATAAAAAAACAAAAGTAGGATTGTCTTTTGCGCCACCAACAACAGTGAAATCGATTGTAAAAAAATCAATAATTAAAGATATAGATTGTTTAATTCTTGATAAATCTTACATAAAAAACAACAAAATTCAGGAACTAAAAATTAAAAAATATTTTTATACAATTAAAAATAATTCTGAATTCAAAAAATATAATAAAAAAAATAATCTAATATTCGAAAACTTATAATTGCTGCTTAAGATAATTTAATCTTCCAATTATTTCGTCTCTATCCATATAATACCCTTGAAGGTGCCTATGTCCTGAGTTTGGATCAAATTCTGTTCTTCCGTGCAGCAGTCTTCTGTTATTAAATGAAAAAATATCACCTGGTTCTAATCTAAAATTAATTTGAAATTTACTGTCATGTAAAAGATTACCAAATCGATGGTGTGCTTTATAAACTGAGTCCATTACATCTGGATGACAATCAAGTGCATCTAAAGTTGCAATACTGTAACGAATATCGTTATAATCTCCATCTTTTGTAAGTGAGATTGCTGTGCCATGAACACTTCTAATTGCTTCTTGAGTGTAATCTTTATCTCTAAATTTCAGTGGAGTATTAACTAAAATATCAAAAGTATCTTTTTCATTTTTTCTTAAAAAGTCTGCCACTGCAAAAGCATCAACTGCAGAAGAGTCTCCTCCTTTTGCAGAATTTACCAAACAATGTAAAAATTGATATCCTGGGGGATTTTCAAACCAAGGTAAATCCATATGATTTCTCAATGCGTGAGCTGTATATGCAGAATTGTTTGGTTTTGGAATATTAATTACTTCAAAAGGTGTTTTAAAAAATGTTTCACGAGTATGACTTATTCGGTTTAGTACATTTAATCCTGAATTTTTTTCAACTGGTGAATTCTTTACAATAGCTATCCCTGTGTGGTGCAAAAGTTCCAACCATTTAATTAATCCGTCATCAGAACTTATAATTTCATCATGATCGATTTGAATTGTTTCTAAATTTTTTCCAAGTGAACTATCCCAAAGTTTATAGGGAGAAATATACTTTTTTTTGTGTTTTAAAGTATAGCAATTTTCTCTAAGCCATTTAGGATCATAAAAACTTGTGTGATCTCCTTCGCTCCATTCAATTTCTAATTTTCCGTCTGTACTTACAGAATATTTTTTTGGGTTAATATCTTTCGATACTTTCAAGATGTTAAACATTCGATGTCTTGAATCTTTGTCATGTGCGGTCGGGCAATTGTCTCTTAACCAAAGATAATTAAATTTGCTCTCTTCACCATCATTCCATACAACTTTCAAATATGTAGAATTTTTTTCAAGTTTAGAAATTGCAGTCACTCTTAATCTTTATATAAATGGACATTCAAATCAACTCAATTAATGGTTGTATTCTAGATTCAAGGCTTGTTTTTTGTCTTTATTCATTATTAAATCTCTGAATTAAAACTTAACCTTAAGGAGATAATTTAATGAAGTTTTTAAAAAGATTAACTATCTCGATTTTCCTTCTATCATTTTTAGTTGTTAGTAATGCTAATGCGGGTGACTGTAAGGCTAGATTGGGAGATTTTGACTGGAGTAGTGCTAACATTCATACAGCAATTACTACTTTTATTCTTGAAAAAGGATATGGTTGTGAAGTTTCTGTAACTAAAGGAAGTACTACACCAATCATGGCTGCTCATTACGACGGTCAATTAGATGTTATTACAGAAGTTTGGTATGACAACATTATTGCTAATTACGAGCCACATGAAAAGGCTGGTACTATTATTAATATTGGCGTTAACACACCTGACTCACAACAAGCTTTCTATGTAGATAAAACAACAGCTGATAAATACAATTTGAAATCAGTTGATGATATGAAAAATCCAAAAATTGCAGCTTTATTTAAAGATCCAGAAGATCCTTCAAAAGGAAGAATGACTAGCTGTATATCTGGTTGGACTTGTTACACTGTTAACTTGGTTAAACAAATAGAGTATGGTTTAGATAAGTACTATACTAACTTTGACCCGGGTTCAGGTGGAGCATTAGATGCTGCTATTGCAGGAGCTTTTGCTAAGAAAAAACCAATCTTTACATATTACTGGGCACCAACTGGTTTAATGGGTAAAGTTGACCTTGTTAGACTTTCAGAACCAAAATTTGATTCTGATTGTTGGAATTCTATGTCCGCTGTTGTTGAAGATATTAAAGCAAACGGACCAGATGCATACAAGAAAAGCTGCGCATGTGAATATAGAGATATGGCTTTGACAAAATCTGTTTTAACTGATTGGGCGAAAGCTAATCCTAAAGAAACTGATTTCTTAAAGAAATATACTATTCCAACAGCTACAGTTAACAAAATGTTAGCTTTTTATGAAGACGAGTCAGATGGTGATATGGAACTTACTGCGATGCACTTCTTAAAAAATGAAAGCATGTGGAAAGATTGGGTTCCAGCAGACGTTGCTAAAAAAGTTAGCGCCGCTCTATAATCCAATATATTAAATAATTATGAAAGAGCCCTTCGGGGCTCTTTCTTTAAGTAAAAAATAAATTATGGAAGCATTAAAGAAAAATAAAAAAATAATTTTTAATATTGGTTTGTTGGTTATTTTTGTATGGTTATTAGTAACCAGCTATTCTCAATCAAAAAGAAAACCAGATAATATTGGAGAATTATTAAACGATTTTTCTTGGTTAGGTGGTAAATGGCCAAAGTGGTTAGATTTACCATTAATGAATTGGATCAACGTTGGTTTTAAAACACTTAATGAAAAATATGGATACATATTTGAAGCTATTAATAATGTTCTTTTGTATATGTTGATGTTAGTAAAAAACTTTTTAATTCAAGCTCCATGGCCATTAGTTATACTTGGTGTGGTAGTTCTAACTTATTTTGCAAGTGGTAGAAAAGTTGGAACAACAGTATTTGTAGGATTTTGTACTTTTTTTATAGGTTTTCTTCACCCAATATTTTGGCAAAAAGCAATTGAAACAACTGCGATAATGTTAATTGGAATATTTCTTTGTGTTGTTGCAGGAATTCCATTGGGGATAGCAATGGCAAGAAGCGTAAGGACAAGAAATGTAATTTTGCCAGTTTTAGATTTAATGCAAACTATTCCAAGTTTCTGTTACCTAATTCCAGGTATTATGTTGTTTGGCTTAGGTGCGGTTCCAGCAATTATAGCCACATTTATTTATGCGGTTCCTCCTTTAGTTAGACTAACAGATTTAGGAATAAGATTGGTAGATACTGAAGTTATTGAGGCTGCAGATGCATTTGGTGCAAGTAAAAAACAAAAGCTTTGGGGTGTACAAATGCCATTAGCTTTACCAAATATAATGCAAGGTATTAATCAGTGTACAATGATGGCATTAGCCATGGTTGTAATTGCATCGATGATAGGTACTAGAGGTTTAGGAGATGAAGTTTTACTTGGTCTTCAACAATTAAATGTAGGAAGAGCTGCTGAAGCAGGAATTGCAATTGTACTTTTGGCTATAGTTCTTGATAGGATAACTCAATCTTATGGAGAAACACTACAAGAAAGAACAGCGCCAAATACAAAGAAAGGTAAATAATGTCTAAAATTGAGATTAATAATGTTTATAAAATCTTTGGTAACAATCCTCTATCAGTTATGCCAATGGTAAAGAATGGTGCAAATAAAGAGGAGGTATTAGAACAAACTGGTCATACAGTTGGTCTTGATAATGTTTCATTAAAAATAGAAGAAGGTGAAACTTTTGTTTGTATGGGTTTGTCTGGCTCAGGAAAATCAACTCTTATTAGACATTTAAATAGATTAATCGATCCTACTGACGGTGAAATAATCGTAGAAGGAAATAATGTTATGTCTTTCAACAAAGAACAATTGATAGATTTTAGAAGACACAAGATGAGTATGGTTTTTCAAAGATTTGGTTTATTTCCACATAAAACAGTTATTCAAAATGTTGGGTATGGATTAGAAATGCAAGGGAAACCATTGGAAGAAATAAACAAGACAGCAATGGAAAAAATTGAAGCGGTTGGTTTAAGTGGTTTTGAAAATCAATTTCCAAATCAATTATCAGGTGGTATGCAGCAACGTGTTGGTCTTGCAAGAGCTTTAGCAACTGATAGTGATATAATGTTAATGGATGAAGCTTTTAGTGCATTAGATCCATTAATAAGAAGTGATATGCAAAAACAATTACTAGATCTTCAATCAGAATTAAAAAAAACAATTGTATTTATTACCCATGACTTAGACGAGTCTTTAAGACTTGGAGATCATATTGGTATATTGAACGCTGGTAAATTAGTTCAAGTTGGAACACCAGTTGATATAATTATGAACCCAGCAGATGATTATGTTAAAGCATTTGTTAAAGACGTTAATAGAGCAAAAGTAATAAAAGCTAAAATTATAATGAAGAATGTAAATGAAGCTAACGATATAGATAAATCTAACTTAATTAAAGTTAACGAAGATCAATTTATAGAGGAGTTTTTACCACAAATAGTTTGTTCAAATTCAAACTGTGAGGTTGTTGATAAAACTGGAAATGTTAAAGGTTATATATCTAATAAAGAATTACAGACATCATTAACAAAATCATAATTAATGGTTAACAAATCATTAAAAAATAAAAAAATTATAATTTCTGCAGGTGCATCTGGAATAGGGTTAGCAACAGCTAAGGTTTGTCTTTCTCGTGGAGCATACGTCTATCTTTGCGATATTGATAATAAATCCCTAAATAAATTAAACAAACATCCTCTTATAAATAAGAGGTTGTTTAAATATAATTGCGATGCCTCTGACGAGAGCCAAGTATTGGATTTATTTAAAAAAATAACTAAAAAAACGAAAAAAATTGATGCTTTAATAAATAATGTTGGAGTCGCTGGACCAACAGGATCACTAGAAAAACTAGAGTCTAAAGATTGGGAAAGAACTATTCAGATAGATGTTAATAGTCATTTTTATTTTACAAAAAAGGCTATACCTTTAATTAAAAAGTCTAGAAATGGATCAATAATAAATATTTCATCAACTGCTGGAATACTTGGTTTTCCTTTAAGATCACCTTATGCGGCAAGTAAATGGGCAATCATTGGAGTTACCAAAACTTTGGCAATGGAACTTGGTAAATTCAATATAAGAGTTAATGCTGTATGCCCTGGTTCAATCAAAGGTGAAAGAATGAAAAAAGTGATAAGAGATAAAGCAAAATTTACTAAAGTTTCAATAAAAAAAATAGAGAAAGATTTTATTTCAATGAGTTCTATGAAAAAGTGGATTCTTCAAGAGGATATTGGAAAGATGTGTGCTTTTTTAATTTCAGATGACGCAAGTAAGGTTTCAGGACAAGTAATTTCTGTAGATGGTCACACAGAAAGAAATGATTAATTTACCTGAGTTTTTTTTCGTATTTCTTTCTTAACTTTTGAATATCAACCAAATACTGGTCTCTTATATTAGATATCATTGCAACTGATTTACCTTTAGCCTGTTTTGTTGTTCCTGAAATAAGTCTTGAAGATAATTTTTTTGATAGGTTTGGAGCTTTTAATTTGGTCCACGGTAATTTTAAAGCTGGACCAAATTGTTCTAACATGTGTTTCATTCCAGTTTTTCCTCCAGCAAGATGAAAAGTTAAAAATGTACCCATCAAAGACCATCTTAATCCTGGGCCGTCTTCAATTGCTCTATCTAATTCCTCTGTCGTTGCATAACCTTCATTAATAATATGTAACCCTTCTCTCCATAAAGCTTCTTGTAATCTATCAGACAAATATCCAGGTAATTCATTTTTAACCATTATTGGATTCATAGAAATTGATTTGTAAAATTTTTTAGCAAAATTTAAATTTTTTTTTGAGGTTCTCTTTCCAGGAACAATTTCTACAGCAGGCAATAAATAGACAGGATTGAACGGATGTCCAATTATTCCTCTTTCTGGATTTTTACATTTTGAATAAATTCTTGTTGGTAACAAGCCCGATGAGCTTGAAGCAATTATTGAATCAGATTTTGCATATTTTCCAATAGTGCTCATCAATTTAGTTTTTAAAGAATAGTTTTCAGTTGCACATTCCTGAATAAAATCTGCGTTTTTTAATGTTTGTTTTATTGAGGTAAAAAAATGAAAATTATTTAGATTTAATTTTTTTTTATTAAATAGTTTTTTTACAAATGGCCAAGTTCTTTTTATTTCAGATAATAAATTTTTTTTTAACTTGATGTCTTTATCAAATGCATAAACAATTTTGTTATGAGCCAAACAACGTATGATCCACCCTGCTCCGATTACCCCAGTTCCAATTATTGCAACTTTTTTAATTGATGACATTACTTGTGTTTAACAAGTTTTAATTTTTCTCTAGTTTCTGCTGGTGTCATTGGAGTATATCCGAGTTCATCTATAATTCTTACAGCTTTTTCTACTAATTGAGCGTTAGTAGCTAATTTACCTTTGGATAAATATAAATTATCCTCTAAACCAACTCTTGGGTTGCCTCCCATCAAAACAGTTTGAGCAACAAATGGCATTTCATTTTTTGAAATTGCAAATCCTGACCAAATCCCTTCTTTTGGCATTATATCTTTCATGGCTTGCATAGCTAGTGTTGTAGCGGGTGCTCCCCATGGAATTCCTAAACACATTTGAAACATTGGTGGATCACTTAATAACCCTTCTTTATATAATTGCGCACCAAACCACATGTTTCCTAAATCAAAAGCTTCTATTTCTGGCTTAACTTTTATCTCTTTTAATTTCTTTGCTGCTTTTCTTAAATCATTTGGTGTATTAACTGTAATTACTGAACTATCGCCAAAATTTAAAGTACCCGCATCTAGAGTGCAAATTTCTGGTAGAAATTGTTCAGCATTTGCAATTCTTTCCATTACATTTGCCATATCAGTCATGGGACCAAAGTCTAACGGGTTTTTACCTTGTCCAATATCAAGATCACCACCCATACCTGTTGTTAAATTTAATATTACATCTGTATCGCTTGATCTAACTCTGTCGATTACCTCTTTATATAGCTCTAATCTTCTACTTGGAGTTCCGTCTTCCTCCCTCACATGAATATGAGCAATAGCAGCTCCAGCTTTTGCAGCTTCAATCGACGCTGTAGCAATTTGTTCTGGTGTTTTTGGTAAATCTGGATGCTTACCTGCAGTATCTCCTGACCCCGTCACAGCACACGATATAAATACCTTATTGTTCATTTTAAGTAAGATTTATACTATTATAAAAAGGTCGAGGAAATAAAAAAATGTCTTTTCACATAACAAACCAAACAATTAAAAAAGAATGGACTGATTATAATAATCATATGAACATGGCTTACTATGTCTTAGTTTTTGATCAGACTTGGGAGATAATTCTAGAAAAATTTAAGATGGGTGAAAAATCTGCAAAGGATACCCAAAGAAGTACTATGGTTGTTGAAACTCGTACTACATATGATGGTGAAGTTAAAGAAGGAGATGAAGTTGAAATTGTTTTAACCTTCTTTGATTATGATAGAAAGAGATTACATTTTAAGATGGAAATGATTGAAAAATCATCAAAAAAATTATCAGCAACTATTGAAATGTTAGCGCTTTATATTGATCTTAGTAAAAGAAAAGTTACAGAATTTGAAGATGAAAAAATTAAAATTATGGATGACTTTATAAATGAAAATAAAAAAGAATTTAATTCTGACAATTTATCCATTATTGGAAAACTTAAAAAATGATTGATGTAAAATTATTATCAGGAGCATTAGGTGCTGAAATAAGTGGAATTGACTTGACTGACATTTCAGATGAAAATTTTAAAAAAGTAAATAACCTATTATTAGAACACAAAGTTATATTTTTTCGAAATCAACCTTTGACGTCAAAACAACATGTTGCTCTAGCCTCAAAATTTGGACCATTAGAAACACATGCGTATGTAAGAGGTTTAAGTGAATTCCCTGAAATTATAAGAATAATAAAAAAGCCTGAAGAAAAGACGCAATGGGGTGAGGGTTGGCATTCAGATGTTAGCTATAACGAAAAACCAACTAAAGCTGTAATTTTAAAATCAATTAAAATTCCACCTGTTGGAGGAGATACTGTTTTCTCAAACATGGAACTTGCATGGGAGACCCTAGAAGAGGAGATAAAAAATAAAATCAAAAATAAAAAAGCAGTTCATTCCTCACTGGGAGGTGGGTTTTTCCTTGATAAATATAAAGCAATGCAAAGTAATGGAAATATGGATGAATACTCAAACACTCATCCAATTTTAAGAACTCATCCAGAAACTGGTAAAAAAATTCTTTTTGTAAATTGGACTTACACAAAAGAAATTGTTGGTATGGACAAAGAAGAAAGTAATAAAGTTTTGAATTATTTATTTGAACATCAAGCGAGACTAGATCTTACTTGTAGATTTAAGTGGACTGAAAATGCAATAGCTATTTGGGATAATAGAAGTGTTCAGCATTATGCTATTGCTGATTTTTATCCAAATAAGGGGCTTGGTTTTGAAAGAGTAATGGATCGTATAGCCGTTGAAGGTGATCATCCAAAATAATAAATGAAAATAATTTATAAAATTATTTCAAATTTTTTAAATAACAAATCTTTATATATTGGCGAAAAAGTAACTATATCAGAACATATGATTCAATCTGCCATGCTTGCTGAGAAGGCTAAATGTGACGATGATTTAATTTGTTCTTGTTTACTTCATGACTATGGTCATTTTCTTTTAGAAGATCCTAATGAATTAGTTAAAAATAAATTAGACGGAGCGCACGAAAATATTGGATATCAGTATCTTAAAAAATTTTTTGGACAAAAAATTGTTGAGCCAATTAAATACCATGTTTTAGCTAAACGTTATTTGGCTAGAGATAAAAAATATTTCGATTTTTTATCAGATGCGTCAAAAATAAGCCTCAAGTTACAAGGAGGAGTTTTAAACGCTAAAGATAGTAAAGAGTTTGAGAATAAATCTTATTTTAAGACATCAATTCTACTTCGAAAATTTGACGAAGCCGCTAAAAGAACTGACGTTAAAATGAAATCTATTCATGACTATGAAAAGTTGTTAAGTTCGAAACTTATATGAATTTTGATTATTTAATAATTGGCGCTGGGAGTGCGGGCTGTGTACTTGCAAATCGATTAACAGAAAAGAATCAAAACAATGTAGCAATATTTGAAGCAGGAAAACCCAGTGATATTTGGAAAGTTAACATGCCACTTGCGATTTTATATACAATGCATGATCCAAAATATAACTACAAATATTATTCAGAACCAGAGCCTCATCTACATAACAGAAGATTGTTTTGTCCAAGGGGGAAAATGATTGGTGGATGTTCTGCTCATAATGGAATGGTATTTGTCAGAGGAAATCCAAATGATTATCAAAGATGGGCATCTTATGGATTGGATGATTGGTCTTATGAAAAAGTTCTTCCTTATTTCAAAAAAATTGAAACATGGTCTGAGGGAGAAAATGAATATCGAGGAGGTAGCGGAATATTGCCAGTAAACCAATCTAAAAATAAAAATCCTTTATTCAAAGCATTTGTAGACTCAGCTGGCGAGGCTGGTTACAAAATAAATAATGACATGAATGGTAAAGAACAAGAAGGTTTTGGAATGTACGATGTTACTATTCATAAAGGAGAGAGAGCAAGTGTATCTAAGTATTATTTAAATCCTGCTAAAAAAAGAAAAAATCTTAAAGTATTTACAGAAGCTTTTGTTGAAAAAATTATTTTTGATGGAAAAAAAGCAATTGGAATTGAGGTAAAAATTAAAAATAAAATAGAAAAGATTTATGCCAACAAAGAAGTAATTTTAAGTGGGGGTGCAATTAATTCACCACAATTACTAATGCTTTCTGGAATTGGTCCAAGCCAACACTTAAAAGATAAAGGGATTGATGTTATTCATAACTTAGAGGGTGTTGGAAAAAACTTACAAGATCACTTAGAAACTTATGTTCAGCAAGAATGTAAAACTAAAGATACCTTATATTCATACGTTAATAAGTTAAATATGGTTAGAATTGGAATTCAATGGTTTTTGAACAGAAGTGGTCCTTGTTCTACCTCTTTTTTAGAAGCTGGAGGTTTTTGTAAATCTTCTCCAGAAAGAGAATATCCAAATATTCAATTTCATTTTTTTCCTGCTTTTGTAATTGATCACGGATTAGTTGACCCAGATAGGCATGGTTATCAGTTACATGCGAGTCCAAATCATCCAAAAAGCAGGGGTCATATAACTTTAAACAGTTCAGACCCTTATGATTATCCAAAAATTCAATTTAATTATCTAGATCATGAAGATGATTTAAAGCAAACCATAGAATGTATACATGTTGCTAGAAAAATTTTAGGGCAAGATTCTTTGAAGCCTTTTGCGGGAAAAGAAATTGGACCAGGAGAAGATGCCCAAACTAATGATGTATTCGTAGAATACATCAGATCTAAAGCTGAGACTGCTTACCACCCATCTTGTACTTTAAAAATGGGTATAGATAATATGGCTGTAGTTGATCAAAAATTAAAAGTTCATGGTGTTGAAAATTTAAGAGTAGTTGATGCGTCTGTAATGCCTGAAATTACAAGTGGAAACCTAAATGCTCCAACATTAATGATTGCTGAAAGAGCATCCGAATTTATTTTAAATTAAAATTACATGTTACGATAAACTGAAATTAAACAAATAATTTCAAACATTATAGAAGCTGCTACCATTGCTGTAATTTGATTTGGACTATCTTTTGTTGGCATTAAACAAGCTACATCTCCACCAATTACATTTTTTCCTTTTAAACATTGAATAAGTTTTCTTGCCTCATCCATATTAAATCCTTTATATGCAGGTTCTATATTTGCTACCCCTGGTGCAACTGTTGGATCTAAACAATCTAAATCAAATGTAACGTAAATAGGATTGTCTCCCAGTCTATCTAAAATCATTTTCACACATTTTTCATGACCCCATTGTCTATATTCATCCATTGTTATAACTTGATAACCAATATCATAACTTGCTTGTAACCAATCTAATGTTCTTGGATTTCCTCTTATACCTATCTGAGTACTTGTATGTGGATCTACATTTCCTTGTTTAACTAAATAAGAAGCCCAATGTGCTGCTGATTTTTTTGCACCCAAAAAATGATCTAATTTTTCAAAACAATCTGTGTGGGCATCAAAATGTAGGAATGTTATTTTTTTTCCTTTAGTTAATTTAGAATTCTTTTTTGCTAAGCTTTGAACAATTCCTCCTGTTACCGAGTGATCTCCACCAATTGAAACAACAGGTTTTTCGGCTTGTTCAATATGATCATAAAATGCTGAAATTCTTTCTATACATTTTTCATTATCATTAGCTTCTGGAAAAGGAACATCTCCCAAATCGTGAATTTTATTTTCTTTCCAAGGATCAATTTTGTAATCAAAGTGAGAACGTCTGAGCATTGCAGAAATATTTCTAACTGCTCTTGGACCTAAATGTTGATCTCTTTCAGTGGTACCATTTCCTGTGCTATGAGGAACACCGACTAATGCAATGTCACAATTCTTAGGATCTGGATCATTTTTACATCTAAATAAAGTTGGAATGCCCCACCAATAAAGGGTTTCCATCATTATTTTATCTTCTTCTGAAATCATAAATTAAATATGACATAAATTTAATAAATTTAAAAACATATTCTTTTTTGATATAGAGCATAAATGAGCACTCAAAACAATAATCCTAAAGGAATAGTCTTCATATTGATAGCCATGATGGTTTTTTCTATCCAAGACGGAATTATGAAGCATATTTATAATTTTGTTTCTCTTTATGAGATTTACTTAATAAGAACTATAGTAAGTTTTATGCTTATTTTATTATTTTTAATAATTACAAAAAAACCAATAGTATTTAAAAGCCAATATCCTCTTTTAACTTTTACCAGAGTAATACTTTTTTTCTTTGGTTTTAGTTCTTTTTATATTTCTTTGACTGTATTGCCGCTTGGTACTGCAACAGCTTTATTTTTTGTTACACCTTTTTTAATTACAATATTCGCTTATTTTTTTTTAAAAGAAGAAATTGGATTAAGAAGATGGTCTGCTGTAGTTGTAGGATTTATAGGAGTGTATATAACATTAAATCCAGATTTTAGTAATTTTAACTATTTAAGTTTATTACCTATATTATGTGCATTTTGTTACTCATTATCTATGATAATAATTAAAAAAACATCTGATAAAGATAGTATTTATACTCAAACATTTACATTTTACATTGGCGCAATAATTATAAGTATAATTTTTTATTTTGTCATTGGTGATGGTCAATATAACAATTCAGATCATCCAGCTTCTCAATTTATATTTAGGGAATGGTTTGTTGATTTTAACTCTAATATTCTATTAATGACTGCAACTGGGGTAACAGCAACTGTCGCTTTTCTTTTTTTATTTACTGCTTACAGTATAGCTTCTCCAGCTGTTGTTTCACCTTTCGAATATTCAATATTATTTTGGTCACCACTTGTAGGTTGGTTATATTTTGATGAAATACCTACATTAAATACGGTGATTGGAATCTTAATTATCGTATCAAGTGGTGTTTATATTTTTATGCGTGAGAAAGCACAAAACCAATCTTTAGCTACAGAAAAACCTCTTAGATAAATGACAAAAGATAATAATTCTAAAGGTATAATTTTAATAATCATTGCAATGTCCTTATTTGCGATGCAAGACTCTTTAATAAAATATATTTTTGAGAAAGCCTCTCTTTATGAAATCTTTTTTGGAAGATATTTTGTTGCAGCTATTTTGCTTTTTAGTTACATAAAATTTAGGAATCAGAAAGTTTCACTAAAAACTTACTATCCTGT